>CAZAMX010000084.1:1474-8333 GCA_964486095.1 uncultured Acetatifactor sp.
GACAACGAGTATTGCGAAAATATGTGTTATGCAAGCTCAGGATATGTATCAAATGCTACATATTGTCCGACATTTGTGTTAGGAATGAACAATATGAAGGTTAAATATCATAGGGATCATTCTATTACAATAAAATGACAGAATATTTAATTGCAAAAATAGATATGATATAAAAATATTGACGCTGCTGTTCCGAATCGTTTTGGAACAGCAGTTTTAAGTATCAGACGGTATTCACACTTGAAAAAAGCCGTAAAATTCAGTATATTAAATATGTTGTCAACACAATGTATTTATTATTTGACATACTGATGAAAAGGAGCATGGTCATGGCGTTTGCGCATCTTCACGTCCACACGGAGTATTCTCTTCTGGACGGTTCCAATAAAATCCAGGAATATGTGGCCCGGGTGAAGGAGCTGGGAATGGACAGCGCGGCCATTACGGACCACGGTGTCATGTACGGCGTGATCGATTTTTATCGTGCCGCGAAGGAGGCAGGGATTAAGCCTATTTTAGGCTGCGAGGTTTATGTGGCTCCCAACTCCCGGTTTGACAAGGAGCTGACAGGGGGAGAGGACCGCTATTATCATCTGGTGCTGCTGGCGGAAAACAATACGGGCTATGCGAATCTGGTAAAGATCGTGAGCAGAGGCTTTACGGAAGGGTATTATTATAAGCCCCGGGTGGATTTTGAAATTCTGCATCAATATCATGAAGGCATTATCGCGCTGTCTGCCTGTCTGGCCGGGGAGGTACAGCGCAATATTACCAAGGGCCTTTTGGATGAGGCCAGGAAGGCGGCCCGGAAATATGAGGCCTGCTTTGGCAAGGGCAACTACTTTCTGGAGATTCAGGATCACGGGCTTGCGGAGCAGAAAACGGTCAACACTGAGCTGCTGAAAATGAGCCGGGAGCTGGATATTCCGCTGGTGGTTACCAATGATGTGCATTACACCTATGCGGCGGATGCGGAGCCTCATGATATACTGCTGTGTCTGCAGACCGGAAAGAAGCTGGCGGACGAGGACAGAATGCGGTATGAAGGCGGCCAGTACTTTGTGAAGAGCGAAGAAGAGATGAAGGGGCTTTTTCCCTATGCCTGGGAAGCGGTGGAAAATACCCAGCTGATTGCCGACCGCTGTAATGTGGAAATTAAGTTCGGCGAGACCAAGCTGCCGCATTATGAGGTGCCGGAGGGGTATGATTCCTGGACTTATCTGAACAAGCTGTGCGACGACGGGCTAAAGGAACGGTATGGGGAGCAGGCTTTGTCAGGGCAGTCACTCAGAGTGCGCCTGGATTATGAGCTTAGCGTGATCCGCACCATGGGTTATGTGGATTATTTTCTGATAGTATGGGATTTTATCAATTATGCAAAGCAAAACGGTATTCCGGTAGGGCCGGGACGTGGCTCCGCGGCGGGAAGCATTGTTTCTTATTGTCTGAAAATCACGGATATTGATCCGATTCGCTATGATCTGCTGTTTGAGCGGTTTTTAAATCCGGAACGGGTGTCCATGCCTGATATTGACGTGGACTTCGGGCCGGATGGGCGGCAGGAGGTTATCGACTATGTAAGCCGCAAATATGGTCAGGAAAAGGTGGTGCAGATTGTCACCTTCGGTACGCTGGCGGCAAGAGGCGTGATCCGGGATGTGGCCAGGGTCATGGATCTGCCCTATAACTTTGCGGACTCCATCGCCAAGCTGGTGCCCTTTGAACTGAATATTACTCTGGATCTGGCGCTGGAAAAGAATCCGGAGCTGCGTAAGCTGTATCAGGAGGACGAGCAGGTCCATAGCCTGATTGACATGTGCAAACGCCTGGAGGGTCTGCCAAGGCATACCGGGATGCACGCGGCAGGCGTCGTCATCTGTCCCGAGGCGGCGGAAGAGTTTGTGCCCCTGTCAAGAGGAAGCGACGGTTCCATTGTAACCCAGTTTACCATGACAACTCTGGAAGAGCTGGGGCTGCTGAAAATGGACTTTTTGGGACTGCGGAATCTGACGGTTATCCGTGATGCGGTAAATTTTATAGAGGAAGATACAGGAAAACGAATAGATATTGACAGTATCGACTATAACGATCAGAAGGTGCTGGCATATATCGGCACGGGAAAAACGGAAGGGGTCTTCCAGCTGGAAAGTGCCGGCATGAAGAACTTTATGAAGGAGCTTCGGCCCAAAAGCCTGGAGGACATTATTGCCGGGATTTCCCTGTACCGTCCCGGCCCCATGGATTTTATCCCCAGATATATCAAGGGAAAGAACAGCCATGAGGATGTGGTTTACGCCTGCCCCCAGCTGGAGCCGATCTTAAAGCCCACCTACGGATGTATTGTCTATCAGGAGCAGGTGATGCAGATTGTCCGGGACCTGGGCGGGTACACCATGGGCAGAAGCGATCTGGTGCGCCGGGCCATGAGTAAGAAGAAGCAGTCCGTTATGGAGAAGGAGCGGGCGAATTTTATCTATGGAAATGCGGAGGAAGGAGTGCCGGGATGCGTTTCCAAGGGGATCAGCGAGCAGGTGGCCGGAGGAATTTATGACGACATGATGGATTTTGCCAAGTATGCCTTTAATAAATCCCACGCGGCATGTTATGCGGTGGTGGCCCTGCAGACAGCATGGCTGAAGGTATATTATCCGGTGGAGTTTATGGCGGCGCTGATGACCTCCGTGATCGACAATCCCAAAAAGGTTTCCGAATATATCATGACCTGCCGCAGCATGGGGATCGAGCTTCTGCCTCCGGATGTGAATCAGGGACAGAGCGGCTTTTCCGTGGCGGAAGGGAAGGTGCGCTATGCCCTTACCGCTATCAAGAGCGTGGGACGGCCTGTGATTGAGGCCATGGTGAAGGAGCGGAAGGAAAGAGGCCCCTTTACGAACCTGAAGGATTTTATCACCCGTATGGGTGACAAGGATATAAACCGCCGGGCCATTGAAAGCTTTATCAAGGCGGGAGCCCTGGACAGTCTGGGGGGAACCAGAAAACAGTTCATGAGCGTATATGTTCAGATTGTGGATCATATCATTAAGGACAAAAAAAGCAATCTGGCAGGTCAGATGTCCTTGTTTGACATTGCGGATGACTCCCAGAAGGAAGAGTTTGACATAAAAATGCCTGACGTGGGGGAATATACAAAGGAAATGCGTCTGGCCTTTGAGAAGGAGGTGCTGGGAATTTATCTCAGCGGGCATCCGCTGGAGGAATATCAGGAGCTGTGGCAGAAATATGTCACCAACAATACCAATGATTTTGCCCTGGATGAAGAGACGGGCGAGGTGCGGGTTGAAGACCAGAGTACTGCCGTGGTGGGCGGAATGATCGCAGATAAGACGGTGAAATATACCAGGACCAATCAGGTGATGGCCTTTATTACTCTGGAGGACCTGGTGGGCAGCGTGGAGATTGTGGTGTTTCCAAGGGATTATGAAAAGTATGGTCAGCTGCTTGCCGAAGACACAAAGATTTTTGTCAAGGGACGCGTTTCCGTGGAAGAGGACAAGGATGCCAAGGTGATCTGTGAACAGATCGTAAGCTTTGACGAGGCAGCCCAGGCGGAGGGAAAAACTATCTTTCGAGGGCGCTTCGGCCGGGGAGGATACGAGTCCGGCGGAGGCACCGGCCAGAATTCGCGATACGGAGCAGGCGGTACACGCGGGCAGGCGGCAGCTGCTCCGGATAAGGAGCAGCGTGACCGCGGCAGGGAAGCGGGAGTTCAAAGCGCTGTCGCGGGAAAAATGCCGGAGGGCATCTGGATTCAGTTTCCCGACGCGGAAAGCTATTTTGCCAGAGAGCAGGAGCTTCTGCAGGCAATTGCGGACTCCGACGGGAACGACGACGTGGTGATTTATTTAAAAAATACCCGGGGACTTAAGGTCCTGCCCCCCAACCGCAGAGTGAAGGCGGACGGCGAACTGCAGCGGAAGCTGGGAGCGCTGTTTGGCGGGGATAATGTGAAAATCCGCAGGAAACCTATTGAAAAGTTTACGGAAAAGCAGTAAAATAAGTAAACGTATGAAGTGAATGGATGCAAAGGGACGGGAGGTTCTGGCAAGGGCAAATGAGATAAAGACAGTTGCGGTTTTGACAAGCGGCGGAGATGCTCCGGGCATGAACGCGGCCATTCGTTCGGTGGTGCGTACTGCAATTTCAAGAGGACTGAAGGTAAAGGGCATCAAGAAGGGCTATAACGGTCTGCTGAACGAGGATATTATTGACATGCAGCCGCGCAATGTTTCCGATATTATTCAGCGGGGCGGCACCATCCTCGGTACTGCCAGGTGCCTTGAGTTTAAGAAGGCGGAGTATCAGAAAAAGGGAGCGGATATATGCCGGAAGCACGGGATTGACGGGATCGTGGTGATCGGCGGCGACGGCTCCTATCGCGGCGCTCAGGCGCTTTCACGGCTGGGGATTAATACAGTGGGACTTCCGGGCACGATTGATTTGGATATTGCGTGTACCGATTATACCATCGGTTTTGACACGGCGGTGAATAAGGCAATGGAAGCCATTGACAAGGTGAAGGATACCTCATCCTCTCATGAAAGATGCAGTATTATTGAAGTCATGGGACGGAATGCCGGATATATTGCTCTCTGGTGCGGCATTGCAAACGGAGCGGAGGATGTGCTGCTTCCGGAAAAATACGATTTTGACGAGCAGGAGATTATCAATCATATTATCGAGAGCCGTAAGAAAGGAAAGACCCATCATCTTATCATCAATGCGGAAGGAATCGGCCACTCCACTTCCATGGCCAGGAGAATCGAGGCGGCTACGGGGATTGAGACCAGAGCCACCATCTTAGGCTACATGCAGCGAGGCGGCAATCCCACAGCCATGGACCGTTACTATGCTTCCATTATGGGAGCTTATGCCGTGGATATTATGATTCAGGGAAAGACAAACAGAGTGGTGGGCTATAAGAACGGCAAATTCGTGGATTTTGACATCGAGGAAGCGTTGAAGATGGAAAAGCATATTGATGATTATCAGTTTGAGGTTGCCCATCTGCTGACAGTATAAAAATTAAATTTAGGTTTAAAAAGATCAAAAATAACGGCTGTCCTTATTTGGACAGCCGTTTACAGGTTATAGAAAGGCACGGGATTTTTATGATTACCAGCAGTTCCAACAGCAGGGTGAAGCAGGTGGTACAGTGGCAGAAATCCGCAAAGGAGAGGGAGGAAGCAGGAATATTCCTGGCGGAGGGATTTAAGATGTTTGAGGAAGCTCCCGGAGATTCCGTCAAGGAGGTGTACCTTTCCCAAAGCGCATATGAAAAGATGAATAGGTATCCAAAGCTGCAGGAAAAGGCAGACAATACAGGATATGAGCTGGTATCCGATGAGGTGCTGGCAAAAATGTCCGATACCCGGACGCCTCAGGGAATCTTATTTGCGGCAGAAAGGCCCGGATATACATGGGAGCAGCTGTTGAACCGGCCGGCTCCGTTACTGGTGCTTTTGGAGGATATTCAGGATCCGGGTAATCTGGGAACCATTATCAGAACAGGGGAAGGAGCAGGAATAACGGGCGTTATTATGAACCGCCAGACGGTGGATCTGTTTAACCCTAAGACAATACGGGCGACCATGGGCTCCGTGTTCCGCGTTCCTTATATATATGTAGAAAGCCTGGAGGAAACCGTGGCAATGCTGCGGGAAAGAGAAATTCATACCTATGCGGCCCACCTTGGGGGCGAAAGCTGCTATGACAGCTTTTCGTTTTGTGAGGGTACGGCCTTTTTGATCGGAAATGAGGGGAAGGGTCTTCGCAGGGAAACGGCAGATCTGGCGGATGCCCTTTTAAGGATTCCCATGGAAGGCAGGGTGGAATCCCTCAATGCTTCCGTTGCCGCCTCGCTGCTGATGTATGAGGCATACAGGCAGCGCAGGGCGGTAAGGATTTGAAACTTTTGACTTTAAGGGCGGCTGTCTGTATGGAAGGATACATTTAAAAGCAGGAGGATTACAGTATGGATACAGGAATGAAAACAGGATTTATCGGTCTGGGAAACATGGCTGCGGCCATGATCGGCGGAATGCTGGAAAAGGGCCTGGTGAAGTCCGGTGAGATCATCGGGTCTGCAAAAACAGATGCCACAAGGCAGAAAATTAAGGAGAAATTTAACATAACGGTTGTTTCTGACAATTGTCAAACAGCCCGGGAGGCGGATATACTTTTTCTTGCCGTGAAGCCGCTGATCCTGCCGCAGGTAATTGCCGAAATCAGGGAGGAAGTAAGGGAGGATACTTTAATTGTGAGCATCGCAGCGGGGAAGACTCTTTCCTGGCTGAAGGAGGCCTTTGACAGACCGGAACTGAAGATTCTGCGCTGTATGCCTAATACGCCGGCACTTGTTCTGGAGGGATGTACGGGGGTATGTGCCGGAGAAGAGGTTCCCCAAAAGGATGTGGAAAGGGTGGTAAAGCTTATGGAGGCCTTTGGCCGGGCCGGTGTGATTCCCGAGAGACTGATGGATGCGGTGGTGGGAATCAGCGGCAGTTCTCCTGCCTATGTGTTTTTGTTCATTGAGGCGCTGGCGGATGCGGGGGTGGCAGCGGGAATGCCCAGGAAGCAGGCTTATGAATTTGCGGCCCAGGCTGTATTGGGGAGCGCAAAGATGGTGCTGGAAACGGGGCTGCATCCCGGAGAATTAAAAGACATGGTGTGCTCGCCGGGCGGGACCACCATTGAGGCGGTAAAGGTGCTGGAGGAAAGGGGCTTCCGTGGGGCGGTTATGGACGCGGCAGAGGCCTGCATCGAGAAGTCTAAGAGGATGTAATTCCTAAAACTTGACAAATGGAAAAATGTCTGCTATGATGCCCTTGTAACAAATTTA
>CAZAMX010000085.1:0-8157 GCA_964486095.1 uncultured Acetatifactor sp.
AGATTTTCTAAGGTTGAAGGTGTGGAGGGAATGGAAGAGAAAAAAGATATAAAGTCCATGACGCTGCCGCAGCTTACGGAGGAACTGACGGCTCTGGGGGAAAAGCCTTTTCGGGCCAGGCAGATCTATCGGTGGATTCATGTGAAGCTGGCGGAGGGTTTTGAGAAAATGACGGACCTTTCCGGTCAGTTAAGGGAAACCTGTGCCCAAAAGTTTCGCTATACTACGCTGGAGACGGTGAAGATCCAGGAGTCCGGAATCGACGGCACCCGGAAATTCTTGTTCAGGCTGCCGGACGGCAATACGGTGGAGAGCGTGTGGATGAAATATAAGCATGGCAACAGTGTCTGCATCTCATCACAGGTGGGCTGCCGGATGGGCTGCCGTTTTTGTGCGTCCACCCTGGGCGGGCTGGAGCGCAGTCTTTGGCCTTCGGAGATGCTGGAGCAGGTTTATGCCATACAGAGAATAACGGGAGAGAGAGTTTCCAACGTGGTAGTTATGGGGATCGGAGAACCGTTGGACAATTATGAAAATCTGCTGACCTTTTTGAAGATGCTCACGGATGAAAACGGCCTTAACATCAGCCAGAGAAATGTGACTGTATCCACCTGCGGCATTGTGCCTCGGATGAAGCAGCTGGCGGATGAAAAGCTGCAGATTACTTTGGCCCTGTCCCTTCACGGAACTACGGATGAGAAACGGCGGAGGCTGATGCCCATTGCGGAAAAGTACACGATAGACCAGCTGATGCAGGCCTGTGCCTATTATTTTAAGCAGACGGGGAGGCGGATTACCTTTGAATACAGTCTGGTGGGCGGAGTAAATGATTCGGATGAGGATGCGGGGCAGCTGGCCAGGCTGGCCAGGCCCCTTTCCTGCCATGTGAATCTGATTCCCGTCAACCCTGTCAGGGAGCGGGATTACGTCAGCTCCACATCAGCCAGGGTGCAGGCGTTTCAAAGCAGTTTACAGAAAGCTAAGGTCAATGTTACTGTCAGAAGAGAGATGGGCAGGGACATCGACGGAGCCTGCGGGCAGCTGCGGAGGATGAACAGGGAGTGAAGAGGGCCAGGCAGATTGGACATGGGCCTGACCCTCTCACAGTATTTATCCGACAGAATACTCGGTGGAGGAATGCGCTGCCCTTACAACATTGCCGATATGTATGTCTCCGCCCGTATAATGCTTATAGGGCGGGTCCCATTTACTGCAGGCCGCGGTTATGCTGCCGGAGCCGGAGATTTGGAAGGAAGCACCTCCAAAACCGGGATGCCCGGGCTCTTCGCTGATGCTGTAGCCGGTAACATCCGGATTTGCCGGACTATAATCCGGGCCATAGATCGGACTGCTTTTAAATACTCTTCCGGCAGTTCCGCCTACCGTTATTGTGCAATATGTTTCTCCGGTGGTAGCGTTATACATATCCGTAACATTGTCAATAGATACTGTTGCATTCCAATTTCCGCCGGGATTGTACGGCGTAAGAGCTTCCGCCGCTCCGTTATAGGTCCAGGGCAGATTTTCAGCAGGAACGTAGGTTTCTTTGCTCCAAACGGCATACAAGGTCATAGGATTTTCACCCATTACTAAATTGGTTTGTATCGAATGATTATCGGCGCTTAAGCTCCACCCGCAGAACGTCCATCCGGGCTTACTGGGGGTGAAACTTGCAGGGGACAATACGGATGCCCCTTCTTCAACATCCTCGTCATAGTTGGTGCCGTTTACAACATAGGTCACCGTATTCCCGCATGAATAAAACAGCATACTGCCGCAATATCCCCTTTTGATTTTTTGATTTCCAAAGTTTATTTTTAATTTTAAAGCTTGATAAAAGCTTGCAGGCATTTCTGAATCACCTCCTGTTTTCCTGCGTGCAGATATTACGTGCAGAAATATAAAGTATTGGCATCCTTGGCAGACAAAGCATTATATTGCGCCAGGGTCATAACGCATATTTTATAGCCCCCTGTTTTTTCGGTAATTGTATCAACGTTAGACTTTATTGCATTAACATGATTCGTTAAAGCGCCAAATCTGTTTTCCAGGACAGATCCATCGCTGAATTCTACATCGGACGCACTTGTCCAAAAAGATATTCTTTGCCATAAGTGTGTGGTCTTGTCGAGCAGTTTTCTGAATTTTCTGCCGGTTACAACTGTTTCATTTATTTCAGACATAATTTTTCCCTTTCAAAATAAAATTAATTAAATAAATAAATTTCTCTGATTCCGATTTCCATCCAATAATTTCCGCTGTTACCGGCCCAAATACATGCGCCGACAGTCGAATAAGCAGAGACGTCGAACTCAAGGGTTGCTACTCCACGGAATCCATATTCCGTGGTAAAGGAAACCCAATTTGGCAGATGGGGACCCATATAAGAATTCCATATCCTGCTGCCGTTTCCTAATACCTCGATTTCTACGTATCTTGTATTGTCCTGACCATGTGTAGAGTTGACGAAGATAACTCGCATTTTTCGAAAGCCGTTAGTGTTTATACTACCGGTTTTTGCATAAAATTGGTAACTTTCCGGCTGACTGCCGGTATTGTGTCCGACAACGCCATAGAAAGGAGCCCCGCCGATACCGGAACTTGCGTCAAAGATTCCTGCACCGCCGGAATAAGCTCCAGGCGGATACTGTAAGGCCGGACCAGGCATATATGTGTAGTTGGGAACACCGTTCTGTATAGCGTAGAATGCTGCCAGCTGCCATACTGCATACATAGTCGCAGATGCCGCTAAAGTCACACTTGCACCGGCTGTGTACTGCGTGCCGCCGTTTAAGGCCCAGGCCGTAAAGTTGTAGCCGCTGCGGGTAAAGCCGTTCGCCTGGAGGGTAAACGTGGGATTTGCTACATTGCCGGAGTTCCAGTACCGGGTGCCGTATTGCGTGGCCACAGAGCCGCCGGAAGCACTGTTGCCGTTGTAGGAAAGGGTGATGGTCTGGCTGTAGCGGCCGTACAGCGTGAGATTAGCTGCAAGCTCCAGGCCGGATATACTGCTATAGGATATTCCCGCTGCAGCCCCGGAGGAAGTACACCAGCCGTTGAAGCTCCAGCCGCTAAGGGCGGCCGGGCTGACGGTAAATGTGGGATTCACCACGCTGCCGCTGCCCGGGCAGTAGTATCTGGTGCCGCCGTGGGTTGTGGCGGAGCTGCTGCCGTTATATGTAGTCAGTGTGATGGTCTGGTAGTACATACCATAGAGGGTACAATTGGCGTCGCGGGTAAAGGAGGCGCCATTGCTGTAGGTGATTCCTGCAGTGGCTCCCGTGCCCGTGCTCCATCCTCTTGCCGCCCAGCCGGATATTCCCGCCTGAGTAAGCGTAAAGCCGGGATTAATCACACTGCCTGATCCAGGACAGTAATACCTTATTCCGCTGGTGCTTGAGGCACTTGTGCTGCCGTTGTAATAAGTAACTGTAACCACTTGCTGGTACATGCCATACAGAGTGATATTGCTGTCGCGGGTGAAGGACGCGCCGTTACCGTATATAATCCCGCCATTGGCCGCTGTGCCGGTACTCCAGCCTCTTGCTGTCCAGCCGGACAGCCCGGCCTGGGTAAGTGCAAAGCTGGGATTAACGATGTTCCCATTGTTATAGTAACGATTTTTACTAGATGTTTTTTTAGCCGTGTTCTCATTATAGTAGGTAACCGAGACAACTTGTCGGAACACTGCATAAAGCGTTACCGGTACGTCTCCCATAGGCACATTGCTTTCCACGCTGCCGGCTGCGGGTGCGGCGGTATCCTGCCGCCAGCCCACAAAGACCCAGCCGGATTTTGCCGGGGTAAAGGTTTTGGGAGAAAGGCAGGATTCCCCCTCATTTATTTCCTCCTGATAGGTAACATTGGTGTCTACGTGATAGGTGACGGAATTTCCGGCAGAATACACCAGATCAGCTCCTTTGTAGGCTTTTTTAACCCTTTTATTTCCGATATGCAATTTTCTCCTAGTCTGTGCGATGTGGATTGACATGAAGGGAACCTCCCGTTACACAACAATATATAAGGTATCCGGATGGGATGCCGCATCTGATGGCAGGGCGGAAACGGTCACGATTTTCCTGATGGTTTCGGAGGTTATGCTTCCGTTGTCATTTGTAAGCTGGCTTATTTTTGTCGGTATTGTCGGTTTGTTTTTGATAAAAGCGTCGCTTGCGGCATCCGAAACATTCCAGTCCGCCTGTACGTTTATCTCTGCGCCGGCGGCAATTCCGGCCAGCTTATTTTTTTCCGCGTTGGTATAATCATTTGCGGACAATCCTTTACCGGATATTTTGTCCACCTTGTTTTCGACAACCGCCGTTAAATCCGCAATCAGACTCTTTAAGAGATTTCCCTGCCTGGCAGATAATGGCTTGTTGGAAGCAGTGGTGGTCAGATTATCAATAATGTCAGAAACATTTATTTTAGTTGTTGTGATGCCGTCAATTAACGACTTGTTGCTTTTGATATAGGCAACAATCTCGCTTAATTGGTCCAGAGTAGTATCGTCACTGTCTGCCAGCGCATTTAATCTTGCAGTAAGATCAGAAATAAGAAGCCGCATATCGCTGTGAGAAAGCGCTGAAGTATTGTGACTGGACAGTGCCGAGTCCAAAGCGGTTTCCGCTGCTTGTGCTCTTGAGCTTTCGGCGTTTAAGGCTTCCTTGGCGGCCAGCAGATCATCCTGGCTTTGGTTTTTCAGATCAAGTCTGTGCAGCTCGGAATCAATTACCTGATTATTTTTGTTGAATACCTGAATATTATACTTTTCGGTAGAAAGCGGCAGCTCTAAATTTTTGTGTGTACTGAAATTTGCCATTTAAATTCACCTTCAATCTTTTATTAATGATGTTAAAGCCAGATACTCCCTTCGTTCAGGGAAGCGGCATCCGGCTCATTTGCCGAGTCAACAAAGGGCGTTTTCTTTGTTTTGGTCAGCAGATATTCCTGCAGGCGGGAAATGCGGTTTTCGATGGCGTTTAAATAGTCGGCAAAAAAGCCGAAGAGTTCTTTGTGCTGCGCAAGAAAAGCAGCGGCTTCGCTGTATTTTCCCTGATTTGTTAAGTTGTTAAAAGCATTAAGGGCTTCCGCGCTCTCAATATTGTTATCCTGAAAAAATATCATTTCATCTACGGTATCCGGGTATAGGGAAACAGGGTTCATGAAGCATGCCCTCCAATCCACACGTCGCCCTCCAGGCAATCGTCAGGCTCTTCCTCGTCAAGGAATACGCACTGCTGTACCTGTTTTGCGTATTTCTGGGCATTGTATATTTCTTCCTCCCAGGTGCGGAAGGTAACCGCATCTGCTACATACTGAGACAGGATGTCACTGTTGTTTTGGATGATGCGCGCGGCCTGATCGTACAATCCCTGTGAGCGAAGCTCATTGATTTGATTGATTACAGGGGCCACGGTGTCATCAACATTTTTAAAATGGTGCAGTGTAATTTTTTTTGATGGAAATTGAGAAAATTCGTTTTCGTATTCAGTCATAGTTTCCTCCTAATAAAAATATGGATCTTCTATTTGCACGGAATCACCGTGCCCGTTACATGCAGCATCACCTTCTGCCTGTATCGCACATGTTATGGTGTCCGGCTGATCGGATATGTCAATAATGATTTCTTTTCCGCCACCGTATCCGTGCAGAGCAACACATTTATTGCCAACGTAAAAGTATCCGCCATCCAGAAAGCATAGAATTTTAACTTTTGTACAGCCCTGCCTGCTAAACTCGGAGGTCTGGCTGCGCGCGTAATAACCGTTCCTATGCACCTGCCACCACCAAAAGTCTGATGTCGGCTCTTTATGGGAATCTATATTTCCGCTAAACGCATAAGTAATATTTTTACTGCTTAATCTAAACGGCGTTGCCGGTATGGCTGTCCACACCGCATACATAGTCGCAGATACCGTCAGAGCTATGCTTGTGCCGGCCGCATACTGTGTGCCGCCGTTTAAGGCCCAGGCCGTAAACCTGTAACCGCTGCGGGTAAAGCCGTTCGCCTGGAGGGTAAACGTGGGATTTGCCACATTACCGGAATTCCAATATCGGGTGCCATATTGCGTAGCCACAGAGCCGCTGGAAGCACCGTTGCCGTTGTAGGAAAGGGTGATGGTCTGGCTGTAGCGGCCGTACAGCGTGAGATTAGCTGCAAGCTCCAGGCCGGATATACTGCTATAGGATATTCCCGCTGCAGCCCCGGAGGAAGTACACCAGCCGTTGAAGCTCCAGCCGCTAAGGGCGGCCGGGCTGACGGTAAATGTGGGATTCACCACGCTGCCGCTGCCCGGGCAGTAGTATCTGGTGCCGCCGTGGGTTGTGGCGGAGCTGCTGCCGTTATATGTAGTCAGTGTGATGGTCTGGTAGTACATACCATAGAGGGTACAATTGGCGTCGCGGGTAAAGGAGGCGCCATTGCTGTAGGTGATTCCTGCAGTGGCTCCCGTGCCCGTGCTCCATCCTCTTGCCGCCCAGCCGGATATTCCCGCCTGAGTAAGCGTAAAGCCGGGATTAATCACACTGCCTGATCCAGGACAGTAATACCTTATTCCGCTGGTGCTTGAGGCACTTGTGCTGCCGTTGTAATAAGTAACTGTAACCACTTGCTGGTACATGCCATACAGAGTGATATTGCTGTCGCGGGTGAAGGACGCGCCGTTACCGTATATAATCCCGCCATTGGCCGCTGTGCCGGTACTCCAGCCTCTTGCTGTCCAGCCGGACAGCCCGGCCTGGGTAAGTGCAAAGCTGGGATTAACGATGTTCCCATTGTTATAGTAACGATTTTTACTAGATGTTTTTTTAGCCGTGTTCTCATTATAGTAGGTAACCGAGACAACTTGTCGGAACACTGCATAAAGCGTTACCGGTACGTCTCCCATAGGCACATTGCTTTCCACGCTGCCGGCTGCGGGTGCGGCGGTATCCTGCCGCCAGCCCACAAAGACCCAGCCGGATTTTGCCGGGGTAAAGGTTTTGGGAGAAAGGCAGGATTCCCCCTCATTTATTTCCTCCTGATAGGTAACGCCGGTGTCTACGTGATAGGTGACGGAATTTCCGGCAGAATACACCAGGTTAGCTCCCTTGTAGGCTTTTTTAACATTCTTATTGCCGATATTCAGTTTGGCCTTGATCTGTGAGGCATGGATTGACATGGGCTTAACCTCCTTCTTACATAACAAGACAAAAATTATAATTTCTCTCCGCCGGCTGCCGCTGCCAGTTGATCGTTGGTATATTTGCTTAAGACACCGTGACTGGATGCGGACAGTGCCTTATGGGTTCCGGTTTCCTTGAGCAGCGTTTCATACAGAGGATAAAAGCGGTACATGGTGATTGTGGTGGTATAACCGGCAAAATCATGAGAAACCGAGGTGATGATATACTGATGTTCCCTGTCGGAATCACATGGCCTGTAGGACACTTTTTTGTTTACGTCCACAAAGGGCAGAAGGGCAGTAGTGATGGTGATATTATCGGTCAGTCTGCAGTTCTTCCAGTTTTCCCATTTTGCCCTGTCGGCGGCAAGGTCGTCCGAGGTAATGTTTTCAAATTGCCCGCTGTTTTTTACATCCCGTATTGCCCCTAATTTTTCCACTGTAAAAGGAGAATCCGGAATAAAAGTCATGTCAACATGCTCACAGTTATAAAACTTTTGGAAATAATCTAATGATAAAAGCTCGTATTCCTTTCCGTCGGGACCGGTTGCGAGTTGTCCGCTTTTTTTCCCGTTAGTCAGGACATTGACGGCATGAACCTGCCATTGACCCAGCAGATATGCGCAGGTTACAACCTGCTTGTCCGGATGCTTTTTCCTGATTCTGAAAGCGTATATCTTGCCGGCCTTCAGGGTACCGGCTTTAATGGGCTCGTCATTGGCCTCATTCAAAACGGGGACGGCGCCAAGTCCGTTTATGTCGATTTGGGTGCCGGCAGAGTTTTCACAGGGGATTTTGATGGCAATTATATCGCCGCTGCCGTATTCGTCCTGATAGCCGGCGATGGATGAGGTATATATACCATTTGAGCAGGAACAGTCTTCGCCGTAAAAATCCGCATCGATTACCTTTCCCCAGATTTCACAGATGTTCCTCTCGCCTGTCATGTCGGTGGCAGTATTTTCGGATATTAAAATTCTTTGCAGAAAACCGT
>CAZAMX010000086.1:0-8125 GCA_964486095.1 uncultured Acetatifactor sp.
TTTTGGAAGGTAGGGTATTGGGGTTGAGGGATTCTGTTTCCAATAGGGGAGCGGTATATGATGATAACGGCCACGGAACTCATGTGTGCGGGATCCTTTGCGGCAGCGGAGCGTTGTCCGGGGGAAAATACCGTGGTATGGCGCCGGGAGCCCGGCTTGTGGTGGGAAAGGTGCTGGACAAAAACGGGGATGGGTCAACTGAGGTTATGCTGTCCGGTCTGGACTGGATTTTGGAGGTGCGTGAGAGATACCGGATTCGGATTTTAAATATTTCCGTGGGGATCGGCAATCTGGAGGAAAAGGAGAAGGCGCAGGCTCTGCGGGCAAAGGTGGAACAGGTTTGGGAAAGCCGGATACTGGTAGTCTGCGCGGCAGGAAATAAGGGTCCTGGAAACGGTACCGTTTCCGCCGTGGGCGGAAGTGCTAAGGTGATTACGGTTGGCTGCCATGACGGGGAGTATCGCCCGGGATATGCGGGGCTTTGTGCGCATTATTCCGGCAGGGGGGACGAAGGAAGTATGGTGCGTAAACCGGATATTGTCGCCCCCGGAACGGATATTATTTCCTGTAATGCCGGTTACCAGCGCCGCGGAGGCAGAGCCGGAAATGCCTATATCGCAAAAAGCGGAACTTCCATGGCTACCCCCATTGTCTCCGGGGCTGCGGCGCTGGCATTTTGCCGGTACCCGCAGATGTCAAACGAGGCGTGCCGGCAAAAAATACTGTATACGGCTTTTGATCTGGGACTGCCCTGGAATCAGCAGGGCTGGGGAATGGTGGACGTCAGGCGGCTGTTGGAGGCGGAGAAATAAAAATCGTTGACATGTCTCGTATAATTGTATACAATCATACAAGATGCAATGTTCCCATGCCGTTTTGCAAAAAGCTTTTTCGGCTGATGACAGGCGGCAGAACATTGCGGAAAGATGAGGTGCAGACGAAAGTTATGAGAGATAATTCTACATTTCAGAACCGCCCGATTACAATGAATCAAAAAAATAATCTTCTGGAAATAGAAGAGCATATGTACATTTTGGATGATGTGGAAAAGCCTAATGTGTTCCGCAACATGTTCCCTTATTCCGAAATTCCCAAGATTCCTTTTAATGACCGGATTGTGCCCCACAATATGCCGAAGAATATCTGGATTACGGATACCACCTTCCGGGACGGCCAACAGTCAAGGGCGCCTTATTCCACGGAGCAGATTGTCACGATTTTTGATTATTTACATAAGCTGGGCGGTCCAAACGGAATGATACGCGCCAGCGAGTTTTTCCTGTACAGCAAAAAGGACCGGGATGCGGTGTACAAGTGTATGGAGCGGGGATATGAATTTCCCGAGGTTACCAGCTGGATTCGTGCCAGCAAGGAGGACTTCAAGCTGGTGAAGCAGATCGGGATGAAGGAGACCGGAATCCTTGTCAGCTGCTCTGATTATCATATTTTTATGAAACTGAAAATGACCAGGCGTCAGGCCATGGACCATTATTTAAGCGTGATTGAGGAATGCCTGAATGAGGGGATCAGTCCCCGCTGCCACCTGGAGGATATTACCAGGGCCGATATTTACGGGTATGTGGTTCCTTTCTGCCTGGAGCTGATGAAGCTGATGGAGGAATATAAGATTCCCATCAAGATCCGGGCCTGTGACACCATGGGATATGGGGTTAATTTCCCGGGCGCCGTGATACCCAGGAGCGTACAGGGGATTATTTATGCCATTCACACCCATGCGGGCGTGCCTCACGAGCTGATTGAGTGGCATGGGCATAACGATTTCTACAAGGCGGTGAGCAATTCCACTACCGCATGGCTTTACGGTTGTTCCGGCGTCAATACCTCCCTGTTCGGTATCGGAGAGCGGACCGGAAACACGCCCTTAGAGGCGATGGTGTTTGAGTACGCCCAGCTTAAGGGGGATCTGAACGGAATGGATACTACGGTGATCACGGAGCTGGCGGAGTACTATGAGAAGGAAATCGGCTATCAGATTCCGCCCAGGACGCCTTTTGTGGGTAAGAATTTCAATGTAACCCGAGCGGGCATTCATGCGGACGGGCTGTTAAAGAACGAAGAGATTTATAATATATTTGATACGGAGAAATTCCTGAAAAGACCTGTACTCTGCGCAATCTCCAATACTTCGGGGCTGGCCGGCATTGCCCACTGGATCAATACCTATTACAAGCTCAAAGGGGACAGTCAGGTGGAGAAAAACTCGGAGCTTGTGGCAGAGATCAAAAAATGGGTGGACGGGGAGTATGCGGACGGCCGTGTAACCGTCATGACCGACGAAGAGATTGTTGCCTGTGTGAACAGGGTTTGTCTGGAAAAGGGTTTGCAGATCTGCAATAAGGATGGAGAACAGAAATGAGCAGCTATGATGTAAAGCAGGAGGTTACGGATAAGTACTCCCTGCGGGGCCGGGTCTTCCACAAGCTGAGGGAGGACATTTTAAGCGGGAAATATGAGGAGCATGAGGAATTAAAGGAAGTGGCTATCGGCGAGGAAATGGGAGTCAGCCGCACTCCGGTCCGCGAGGCGTTCCGCCAGCTGGAGCTGGAGGGACTGATTCAGATTATTCCCAATAAGGGCGCTTATGTTACCGGTATCACGGAGAAGGATGTAAAGGACATTTATATGATCCGCTCCCATCTGGAGGGTCTTTGTGCACGCTGGGCAACGGAGCATATTACAAAGGAACAGATGGATGAAATGGAGGAAAATGTCTATTTGGCGGAGTTTCACGCAGGAAAGGGACAGCTGGAGCAGCTGGCGGAGCTGGACAACCGTTTTCATGATATTTTATATGAAGCCTGCGACAGCAAGATGCTGGAGCATCAGCTGAAGGATTTTCACCAATATGTGCTGCGTGTGAGAAAGAAGACTCTGGCAAATGTGAATCGGGGGCCAAAGTCCAACGAAGAGCATAAGCAGATTATGGAGGCCATCAAGGCAGGGGACGCCGATCTGGCTGAGCAGCTGGCTCACCGGCATATGATCAATGCTTATGAAAACATGGTAAAGAATGGATTGCATGAGATCTATCAGGTCTCATAGGTAAAGGAGGCTGTAAGCGATGGAAAAGATTAAGATGACTACCCCCCTGGTGGAGATGGACGGAGACGAGATGACCAGAATTCTCTGGCAGATGATTAAGGACGAGCTTTTGCTGCCCTATGTTGACTTAAAGACGGAATATTATGACCTGGGGCTGGAAAACCGCAATGCTACGGACGATCAGGTGACCGTGGATTCCGCCAATGCTACCCTGAAATACGGCGTGGCCGTCAAGTGCGCTACCATCACGCCTAATGGGGCAAGGATGAAGGAATATGACTTAAAGGAAATGTGGAAAAGCCCCAACGGAACAATCCGGGCAATTCTTGACGGAACGGTGTTTCGGGCACCGATTCTGGTAAAGGGGATTGTTCCTTATGTGAAAAACTGGACCAAACCCATTACCATTGCCCGTCATGCTTACGGCGATGTATACAAGAACACGGAGATTAAAGTGCCCGGAGCCGGCAGGGCAGAGCTGGTATTTACCGGAGCGGACGGTACGGAGGTTCGGGAGCTGATCCACGATTTTGACGGAGCGGGAATTATTCAGGGTATACACAATACGGAAAAGTCTATTTCCAGCTTTGCCAGGGCATGCTTTGCATATGCGGTGGACACCAGGCAGGATCTCTGGTTTTCCACCAAGGATACCATCTCCAAAAAGTATGATCACACCTTTAAGGATATTTTTCAGGAGATTTATGACAATGAGTACAAACAGAAATTTGCAGAGCTGGGAATCGAGTATTTTTATACATTGATTGATGATGCAGTGGCCAGGGTCATCCGTTCCGAGGGAGGATTTATCTGGGCCTGCAAAAATTATGACGGAGATGTGATGTCAGACATGGTGGCTACGGCTTACGGTGATCTTTCCATGATGACTTCCGTTTTGGTATCGCCAAACGGCGTCTATGAATATGAGGCGGCCCACGGCACGGTACAGCGTCACTATTACAGGCATCTTAAGGGAGAGGAAACCTCCACGAACTCCATTGCTACTATTTTTGCCTGGACCGGGGCGCTTAGGAAACGGGGAGAGCTGGATCAAAACGATGAACTGCAAAATTTTGCGGATAAGCTGGAGCAGGCGTGCATTAAGACCGTGGAAGAGGGGAAAATGACGAAAAGTCTTTCGCTGATTTCTACCTGTGAGCATCCTGTTATTTTAAACAGCCTGGAGTTTATCCGTGCCATTCGTGCCACCCTGGAGGGGCTGCTGCAGTAATCCTTCGCAATCCGTTGACTTTTTTTGGCAACCTGCTATGATAGGAGTATGGAGAATGGACAGTAATGGAAGAAAAGGAAATTTCGCAGGCCGTGATCGGGCGGCTGCCCAGGTATTTCAGGTATCTGGGAGAATTAAAGGATGAAGGCGTCGAGCGTATTTCATCCCAGGATTTAAGCGTACTGATGAAGATCACGGCTTCTCAGATCCGGCAGGATTTCAATAATTTCGGCGGGTTTGGGCAACAGGGCTACGGCTATAATGTGGAATACCTTTATGACGAGATCGGCAGGATACTGGGGCTGAACAGGAAGCACAGCTTTATCATTGTGGGAGCGGGAAACCTGGGACGCGCATTGGGAAATTATATGAACTTCGAACGGCGGGGCTTTATCTTTAAGGGAATGTTTGATAAAGACCCTGCGCTTTTCGGCGAGAAGGTCAGAGGCGTGGAGGTCATGCCCATGGAGAAGCTGGATTCCTTTGTGCGGGAAAATAATATTGACATTGCCGTGTTGACCATCCCTAAGGCCGGAGCGGAAGAGGCGGCGGAGCGGCTGGTGAAGAACGGAATTAGGGCAATCTGGAATTTTGCCCATGTGGATCTGAATGTTCCGGAGGAAATTCAGGTTGAAAACGTACATCTTTCCGACAGCCTGATGAAGCTGTCCTACAATATCGACCGTTATGAGCATGAGCAGGCGGCGAAAAAGGAAGGGGAGTCTGAGGGGGCATTATGAAACAGGAGTTTTCGGAGGCACTTCAGGGAAAAAGGATTCCGATTCTGACGCTGGACAATAAGTGGTATCGTCTGCTGGATGAGGAAGCCAGGAAGAGCGTAGCCGGGCTGGAGACTCAGCTGAACGAGCTTTTAAAAAGGCAGGGCAAGCTGAACACGGAGACAAAGGATATAAAGAAGCTGAAAAAGAAGCTGATGGCTGAGATTGTGGAGATGGCTGGCGAGGCGGAACAAAGCGGAGACGAAAGGCTGACCAAAAAGCTGGAGCAGCATAAAACAAAAGTGGAAGAGTGTAATGAGCGCCTGGAGGAATATCAGGATGAGCTGATGGAGCTTCCACGCAGCATTGACAGGCTGAATTTTGAATTGATGCTGGCAACCATGGATTGCTGCTATAACACAATGCAGGAAAACACGGAAGGAATCAAAGAGATTTCAAAGTGGGTGACGGATGTCCGCGTGGAATTAAAAAAGCAGCTGGTCAGAAAGCAGGAGATGGAGCAGAGGAACCATGCGATCTACTCTTATATGCACGATGTTTTCGGCGCTGAAGTGTTGGAACTCTTTGACATGACATATAATTCGGAGGAACAACATCCGAAGTAAAAGACTGTTGCGGGAGCGGCAGTCTTTTACTTCGGATGGTCCCTGTTTACGGCGTTTGGAGGCGGATATGAAGTATCTGGTAACGGCGGCAGAAATGCGCAGAATCGACAAATATACCATGGAGAGTATCGGAATTCCGGGAGCGGTGCTGATGGAGCGGGCGGCGCTGGCGGCATTTGAGGCAGTATCGAGGCGTTTTGAACGCTTGAGCAGTGCCGGTTTTTCCGTGCCGGGGGGAGATTCCGGCGCCCATGAGCCGGAGAAGACGGCACTGGTTATGGCCGGCACCGGCAATAACGGCGGAGACGGGCTGGCGCTGGCCCGTATGCTTGCGGAAGCCGGCTTTGCCACAGAGGTCTGGATTGTGGGAGATGAAGCGGGGGCTTCTGAGCAATGGCGGCAGCAGAGAAAAATTTTGCGGTCTTATCCGGTGGATTTCTGTTCCAAACCCGGGAAAAATGAATATACTATTTTAGCGGATGCGTTGTTCGGCGTAGGCCTGTCCAGGGAGCTGTCCGGCATTTATGAAAGTGCGGTTACGTGCTTTAACGGCCTGAAGGGATGGAAAATCGCTCTGGATATGCCCAGCGGCGTGGATTCGGACACAGGGCGGATTCTTGGCAGGGACAGTGTCAGGGCGGATGAGACGGTGACGTTTGGCTGCTGCAAGCGGGGGCTGGTTCTTTATCCCGGCGCCTTGGCGGCAGGAAAGGTTACCGTGGCCGATATTGGAATTCCTGACTTTGCCTTTGCGGGCGAGCTGCCGGGCATGTTTGCGCTGGATGAGGCACCTGAGCAGATCTTGCCCAGGCGCTGTCCCTGGGGTAACAAGGGCACCTTCGGAAAGGTGCTGCTGGCAGCGGGTTGTTTTGCTATGGCAGGAGCTGCCGTTCTGGCTGCAAAAGCCGCTTACCGGGCAGGGGCGGGAATGGTAAAGGTTATCACCTGTGCCGAAAACAGAGAAATCCTGCAGGTATCGGTACCGGAGGCATTGGTGGGCACGGAAGAGGAATTCGAATCCTGTTTTGCGTGGGCGGATGTGATTGCCATCGGTCCGGGACTGGGGAAGAGCAGCACGGCGCACCGGCTGCTGGAAGAGGCTCTGCTGAACAGCAGGCTGCCTCTGCTCATTGACGGCGACGGGCTGAACCTGCTGGCAGAGGATTTTAAGCTGCGGCAGATGTTGGCAAAGCAGGGCGCAGAGGGAAGAAGCGTGGTGCTGACGCCCCATGTGGGAGAGCTTGCCCGGCTGCTGGGAAAGAGCATCCCTACGATACAGGAAAACCTTGCGGACCGAGGCAGAGATCTGGCCATGGAGCTTCAGACTGTGGTGGCCGCAAAGGATGCGAGGACTTTTATCTGTAAGGCGGATGAGCCAGTCTGTGTAAATTTAAGCGGGAACAGCGCTCTTGCCACTGCCGGCAGCGGCGATGTGCTTGCGGGTACAATTGCCGGATTGATGGCACAGGGTATGGAAGGGTATCGGGCAGCCTGCGTGGGGGCTTATGTTCATGGGCTGGCGGGAGAGCGGGCGAGCTTAACGCGCGGGGAGCATGCCTGCATGGCCGGAGATCTGGTATGAGCGAAGCGATTGATCCGTGAAACGTAAACAGCAAAGGCTGCTGTAAGGAGCAGTAGGCAGGGAGAAAATCAGTAAAGCAGGAGAATGTGATGAGCAGAATACAGGAAGCAAATATACCGGAGTACTGCAGCAGAGGCTATATTGAGGTGGATTTGAACGCCATTGCCTGCAATGTACACAGCTTAAAGAGCAAACTTGCGCCGGGGACCAAAATTATGGGCGTGATTAAAACGGACGGCTATGGGCATGGCAGCGTTCCCATAGCCCGTATGCTGGAGCAGAAGGATTTTATATGGGGATTTGCCACCGCTACTGCGGAGGAGGCTTTTGAACTGAGGCAGGCAGGTATCAAAAAGCCGTTATTGGTTTTAGGTTATACATTTCCCTATTGTTATGAGCAGCTGGCAGTGGAAGAGATTCGGCCGGCGGTTTTTCGCCGGGACAGTCTTGATCAGCTTCAGGCTGCGGCAGAAAAGACCGGAAAAAGGATCAAGGTTCATATCAAGGTGGACACGGGTATGAACCGGATCGGTATCACGCCGGATGAAGAAGGCCTGAAGCTGGTTGACGATCTGCGGAGCATGGAGGGGCTGGAAGCAGAAGGAATTTTTACTCATTTTGCCAGGGCCGATGAGGCGGATAAATCCAGTGCCGAAAAGCAGCTGGAGATTTTCAGAGGTTTTGTATCCATGGCGGAAGAACGGCTGGGGTATCCCATCCGCCTAAAGCACTGCTCCAACAGCGCAAGTATTTTGGAGATGCGTCAGGCGGACATGGACCTGGTGCGGGCAGGAATCGTGATCTATGGTCTCTATCCCTCGGAGGAGGTGAGCAGAACGGCGGCAGAGCTTAAGCCGGCCCTAACCTTATACAGCCCTATCCTCTATATTAAGACCATTCAAGC
>CAZAMX010000087.1:0-2950 GCA_964486095.1 uncultured Acetatifactor sp.
CCGGAGGCAGGAAGAACTGCCAGGGGAACGGCTGTCGTAAACCTGCTGCAGTTATATCCCGGGGAAAAGATTACTTCCATGATTCCGATTAAAGAATATGATGACAGTAAGAATTTATTTATGGTTACAAAATCCGGCACAGTAAAGAAAACTCCTTTGCGGGAATATGCTAATGTGAGGAAGAACGGTCTTACGGCCATTAATCTGAAAGATGACGACGAGCTGATCGAGGTAAAGACTACCAGATCCGACAGCGAAATCTTTCTGGTGACAAAGCAGGGTATGTGCATCCGCTTTAAAGAAACAGACGTGCGTACTACCGGCAGATCTTCTATGGGTGTGATCGGCATGAACATCGGTGACGGAGACGAAATTGTGGGAATGCAGCTTCAAACCCAGGGCGATTATCTTTTGTTTGTATCTGAAAACGGCATGGGCAAGCGTACTCTTTTAAATGAATTTGCAGTTCAAAAGAGAGGTGGAAAAGGTGTAAAATGCTATAAAATCACGGAAAAGACCGGTGATGTGGTGGGTGTAAAAGCAGTAACGGATGACAATGAGATTATGATGATCACCACGGAGGGTATTATTATTCAGCTTCGTATGGAGGATATTTCTATTTTAAGAAGGATTACCTCAGGAGTAAAAATGATTAACCTTGAGAAAGGTGTTAAGGTAGCTCAGATTGCCAAGGTAAGAGAAAAGATTTCCAACGGCGAACAGGAATTTGAAAATGCCGAAGACGCCGAGGATGCCATGGACAAAACTTAAATACCTAAAACAAAGACGGGATGAAAATCTCGTCTTGTTTTCCGTACAAACAGGTCGGCTCATACGCACACATAAAAGCCGTACCCGGGATCCGCATAGGTTTATGTCAAAAATTTTTATGTTTGTGTGCAGATAAGAGGAGAATATGGAAGTATATAATATTTTTAGAGATTTGGCAATTATTATCATTGTTGCAAAGGTTTTTGGGGTTCTTGCCAGAAAATGTAAGGCTCCTCAGGTAGTGGGTGAGATTATTGCGGGATTGTTAATTGGACCCAGTGTGCTGGGTCTGGTACAGCAGTCTGATTTTTTGGCGGGAATGGCGGAAGTCGGAGTGGTGCTTTTAATGTTTTCCGCAGGCCTGGAAACAAATTTGAAGGATTTGTTAAAAACCGGTCCTGTTGCCCTGTTGATTGCCTGTGCCGGAGTATTTGTTCCTTTGGCAGGCGGTACGCTGCTGTACATGGGATTTTACGGAGCGGCGCCATTTGGGTCGGAACAATTTTATACCGCAGTATTTATCGGCGTTATCATGACAGCTACCAGTGTCAGTATTACCGTTCAATCTCTGAAAGAGATGGGAAAACTGAAGGGGAAGGTAGGCACAACAATTTTAAGTGCTGCAATTATTGACGATGTAATCGGTATCATTGTGCTGACCTTTGTAATCGGGTTTAAGAGTCCGGATAATCATCCCGGAAAAGTAGTTTTAAATACGGTATTGTTTTTTGTTTTTGCAATTGTGGTGGGATTTATTCTCTACAAGCTGTTTAAATTAATTGACGACCGCTATCCACATACCAGAAGAATCCCGATTATGAGCCTGGCAGTCTGCTTTGCCTTCGCCTATATAGCAGAAAAATATTTTGGCATTGCGGATATTACAGGGGCTTACGTGGCAGGAATCGTTCTTTGCTCCATGCGGGATTCCAGTTATGTGGATCAAAAAATGGAAGTCAGCTCTTATATGATATTTGGACCGATATTTTTTGCAAGTATTGGTTTAAAGACAAATATTGACAATATAAACGGAAATATATTGCTGTTTTCTCTTGGATTTGTACTGGTGGCAATGATTACAAAAATAATCGGCTGTGGTTTGGCGGCAAAGATCTGTAGATTTAGTACTAAGGATTGTTTAAAGATCGGCGTAGGTATGATGACAAGGGGAGAGGTGGCCCTGATTGTGGCGCAAAAAGGACTGTCCGTGGGAATGCTTTCTCCTGTGTATTTTACCTCGGTAATTTTGCTGATTATTGTATCCAGTATTTCTACGCCAATCGTTTTAAAACTGTTGTATGCCAAGGATAAAGAAAATGAGGAAATAGAAGCAAAATGAAAAATCCAATGATCCGTCTCCGGGAAATGCATGATTTTGTAGGAAATTCAGAAAGAATAGCCGTAGAATATCTGTTGGAAAATCCCGGTTCGGTTCTGGAAAATAATATCCGGGAGTTGGCCGCAAAAATATATGTATCTCCGGCTACGATTGTCAGACTTTGTAAAAGGCTTGGCTTTGAGGGATACAGGGAATTCAGGCAGTCTTTGATTTATGAACTTGCGCTGTATCAAAATAACGAGCGGATCGATAAAAATGATATTGAAAGAGATGACAATATAGAGAGTATCATAGATAAGGTTACCTATAAAAATATTATTTCCCTTGAGGAAACCAGGAACCTGATAGACGTGGAAAAAGTAAAAAAATGTGTGGAGCTTCTCTGTTCCTGCAACAATATCATGATCTTTGGCATGGGTGCGTCTCTTTGTGTGGCCAAGGATGCTTATTTAAAGTTTTTAAGAGTGAATAAATCCTGCTTTGTGGTGGAGGACTGGCATTCTCAGTATATACAGGCTCAGAATTCCACCACAAAGGATGTGGGTATCTTTATCTCTTATTCCGGGGAGACAAGAGAAATGATTCAATGTTTAAAACAGATCAACGCTAATAATACTCCTTCTATTTTGATTACAAGATTTGCTTCCTCCACCATGGCTTCCCTGGCTACCCATGTTCTTTATACTTCAGCAAATGAATCCCTGTTCAGAAG
This sequence comes from uncultured Acetatifactor sp., assembly GCA_964486095.1. Taxonomy (GTDB): domain Bacteria; phylum Bacillota; class Clostridia; order Lachnospirales; family Lachnospiraceae; genus Acetatifactor. The sequence goes on from CAZAMX010000087.1 coordinate 2,823, forward strand.
CGGAGCTACCTCATCTCGGATTGCCCAGTTAAATATGATCGACATTCTTTATACAGCCTATGCAACGGCAAATTATGACCAGTGTGTCTCCCGTCTGAATATTACTCATATTGAAAAAAATATCTAAA
>CAZAMX010000087.1:2960-7971 GCA_964486095.1 uncultured Acetatifactor sp.
ATTTTTTAAGATAATAAATAAATGTATTTGATAAGTTTCTTTAAAATAAGTAAATAGAAAGAAAAAATACCAATATATGAAACAAAGTTTCAATGATTAAGTAATTTATTGAAACTTTGTTATTTTAATGTTACAATGAAAATGCTTCTAGAGAAGGTTAAAGGAGGGTTCATTATGAAATTGAAGAAAGTAATGGCAGCAGTTCTGACCGGGCTCATGGTATTTTCCATGGCGGCATGCGGCGATTCCGGCAAGAGTACGAAGGAGGATACCATCACAATTATGGTTCCCCCTGTAACAGGCACTTATGTGGAGGATCTGCAGGGATGGATCGAGGAATACAGGAAGGATCATCCCAATATTACCGTAGAGGTAATTGCTACTTCCTGGGATGAACATACCAACAAATTAAGTACCATGGCTCTGGCGGGGGAGGCTCCCGATATTGCGGAGGTCAGCTATGGCGCTGTAGGAACCTATGTGGAGATGGGAGTCGGGGTAAATATTGCGGATTATATGAGCAAGGAAAGACTGGCTGATTATGACCAGAATGCTTTGGATTATATGACCATGGACAATACCCTGTATGGTCTTCCTCTTTACATAACCATTCAGGCTTTGGGCGGAAATCGCGAGATGCTGGAGGCAGCAGGAGCGGATGTGCAAAAGATTCAGACACAGGGCTGGACTTATGAGGAATTTCTTGAGATCATTAAGAACGGTACAAAGGAAGGCTGCTTTGGCTTCGTATTTGCCAACAGCGGAGCTACAACAGCGGATTTTGTAAGTATTTTCGGTGTGGCAGCAGGAATCAGCTCTAACTTTACACAAGATCTGAAATATGTCTACACTTCCGAAAATATGCTGTCTCTTCTGCAGGCAGTGGAAACCATGACTTCTTCCGGCTATATGCCCAATTATTCCGTAGAAGCCGGACAGCGTCTGGTAATGCTGGAGACAGGTCAGACCATGCTGACAGGTAAGGCAATGCCTTTGTTTGAATCAAATGTGAAAAAGAATATTGCAGGCAAGGCTGACGGTTCCGCAGTGGAAGGTACTATCGACATGGAATATGTATTCCTGCCGGTTCCTACCATGTCAAATGCCACAGAATCCGTGTACGGTGTGGTTGACGGTCTGATTGCACTGCGCAACAACAATACCACGGAAGAACATTTGAAAAATGTCTGTGAATTTATGGATTTCTTAAGCTCAGGCGAAAGAGCGGCAGCGGTGGAAAGGGCCATTACAAAGGTTATTGCTCCCCCCGCAGGTATAACGGCGGAAATGAATGCCAATGCTAAAACTATGATGGATGAAACCATTGTTCCCAAATTCCAGGCTTTATTGGCAGGCGAAACAACTGCACAGGAAGTATATGATGCCATCTGTAAGGATGCAAAGAATCTCTTTGGAGAAGAAAACTGTGCTTCCGGCTGGATTCAGTAAATTTCTATAGTGTTTAAAATTTTCAACTTTAATAAGAAAGCTCCGCCCGCCGATAGGGGCGGAGCTTTCTATCTCGAAAGACTCGTTTTATAAGAGCGGATGGGAGGACCGTTGAAAAAAGAAGGCAAGAAAAATGATGTAAAGCAAAAATTTCATAAAGAAGAAAACATAAGCGGCTGGCTTTTTATAGCGGTAGCCATGATTATATTTTTTATATTTACTCTTTATCCTGTGATTTCGGCAGCTATTACGAGTTTTCAAAAGTATAAACCTTTTGGCTCTGAGTGGGTAGGCTGGAGTAATTATTCTGATGCCGTCACAAGCCCTCTTTTTTGGAAATCTATTAAAAATACGGTATTGTATACCCTGGCAGTCGTGCCCATGTCCCTGCTTTTGTCTTTTGCTATTTCCGTAATGATACTGCCCTTTCGCAAAAAGACACAGTCTGTTTTTAAGGCGCTTTATTATCTGCCCGGTATTGCTTCCGGAGTTGCTACGGCTGTAGTTTGGCTGTGGCTATACGATTCCTCTCCCTCCGGTATCTTTAACCGGATTTTAGGAGTATTTGGTGTTTCCTCCGTCAACTGGCTCAGCTCCAGTAAAACAGCCATGCCCTCTCTGATTCTGATGGCTCTGCTTTCCAGTCATGGGAGCAATATCATCATATATATGGCAGCCCTTCACGGGATTGACAATACCTATTTTGAGGCGGCAGAAATGGATGGAGCAACCTTCATGCAGAAGATCAGGTATATTGTATTTCCTCTCTGCAAGCCCACTACCCTGTTTTTGCTGGTAACGGGAGTGATCGGATCCTTCCAGGTGTTTATGAATGCTTATATGATGACAGGCGGAGGACCTGATAATAATACCACTATGGTAGGGCTTTTGATTTTCAACAATGCTTTTAGTTACGGAAAGTACGGATTGGCCTGTGCTCAGGCGATCATGCTGTCCATTGTCATTGCTTTTCTTACTATGCTGCAATTTAAGGTCATGGGCGATGACGTGGAATATTAGGAAGGAGGCGGAATATGGCTTCAGGCTTGTACTCACAGCATTTAAACAATAGAAAATTATATTATATCAGACAGACAGTGTTGGTGATTTTCCTGGTTTTATTTGCCCTTGTATCTCTGTTTCCCATTGTATATATGATTGCCTGGTCCTTTGGACCTGCCATTGAAGCGGCATCCACCTCCTATTCCATTTTTCCGAAATCCTGGAGTCTGGATTCCTATAAAGCCTTTATTGATTATAATCAATATTCTTTAAGATGGCTTTTTAACAGTCTGGTGGTAGCTGTATTTACGGTACTGGGAAATGTAATTTTTGCAGGAATGGCAGGATATGCCTTTGCCAAAATTAATTTCAGAGGAAGAAAAACTTTGTTCTTTATGGTTTTGGTGGCCATGATGATTCCCTATCAGGTAACCCAGGTTCCCCTTTATATATTGATTGTAAAGCAGTTTAAATTGACAAATACCTTTGCCGCCCTGATCCTTCCCGGAATCTGTACCTCCTACAATATATTTTTATCAAAACAGTTTTTCTCAGGCATTCCCACAGCCTTAATCGAAAGTGCCAAGATCGAAGGATGCGGGCATTTAAAAACTTATGGGCTGATTGTGCTGCCTTTGTCAAAAACCATTTTGGCGGTAATGGCCATCAATACCTTTTTAAGCAGCTGGAATAATTTTTTCTGGCCCTTCCTGGCTACCTCCACCGACAAGATGTTTACCATTCAGGTGGGTTTAAAAACCTTCAAGTTTGCAAACGGAACCTTGCTTTCACCCATGATGGCAGGAGCCTGTATTTCCGCGATTCCCATGTTTATTTTATTCTTCTCCCTGCAGAAGTATTTTTTGGAAGGCGTTACGGTGGGAGCGGTGAAAGGTTAAAGAAAAGAGGTGTTTAGGTGCAGATAGAAAATTATAAAGAAAAATATGCCCGGCAGGTTTATGAATTATGGAATTTCTCTGCAGTGAAGCAGGGGTATGTATCTTTTGATTATCCTCAATTTGAAAAGGCTTTGATCGGTCATCCTTATTTTCAGAAGGAACACGCTTTTGTGCTGAAAGCGGATGCCGTAGAATGTTCCAAAGAAGAAAAAATATTGGGGTTTATATGCGGCTGTGAAGGTGAAAACCTTCCCTTTGGAAAGGAACGGGGATATTTTACCTGTCTTCTTTTGGAAAAAGAGCATGACAATCGGGAAGCGGCAGAGCTTTTATTGACAGCGCTTGAGGATTCTTTTGAAAAGACCGGTAAGACAAGTATTGCCTGTACCTGCTTTAACCCCATGAAGCTTCCCTGGTATGTGCCTGGAACAGACAAACATCAGCACAATAATGCCCCCGGCATTGCAACAGATACCCTTCTTTTTGAAATAATGAAGGAGTTTGGTTATCAGGACCGAAACAGAGAATGTGCCATGTATTTGGAGTTGGAGCGGTTTCAGGCTTCAAAAAGAGTGGAAGAACTGAAAGAGAAGGCCTTTTCCGAAGGATATTCTATAGATTGGTATGATAAAACAAAGCATTGCTGCCTGCGGGAGATGGTAGAGGCTACCGGAAATTCCATGTGGATAGAAGAAATTCCCAATGCGGCGGAGCAGATCAATATGCTGGTGGCATTGAAGGATAATGAAGTGGTAGGTTTTACGGGTCCTGTTTATCCGGAAGAGACAGGAAGGGGCTATTTTGCAGGTATTGCAGTGTCCCCTTTGCATGAGCGGCATGGTCTCGGAACGTTGCTGTTTCATCAACTGTGTGAAGAAGAAAAAAAGGCAGGTGCCCGTTATATGTCACTTTTTACAGGAGAAGACAATCATGCGCAGAAAATATATCTGGATGCAGGGTTTCGTGTGAGAAGAATTTTCAGTGTGATGTTAAAAGAACTGTGAAAACCAAAAAAGACGAAAAGAGGTATTGCTCATGGAATTAAATAAAATTGCTACTGAACAGCGCAATGAGGAAACCATACATATTGATAAGCTCTCTACGGTGGAAATGGTTCGTCTGATCAATAAAGAGGATAAAAAGGTGGCTTTGGCAGTAGAGAAGGAAACGGAAAATATTGCAAAAGCAGTGGATTTGATTGCGGACAGGCTTGGCAGCGGCGGAAGATTAATTTATCTGGGCTGCGGAACCTCCGGAAGGCTGGGGATTTTGGATGCGGCGGAATGTCCGCCTACATATTCTACGGATCCGGATCAGGTAATCGGTGTGATTGCCGGCGGAGCAGAAGCAATCTTTAAGGCTGTTGAAGGAGCAGGGGGCTGAGGATTTAAAAAAGCTTGGACTGTCTTCGGCGGATGTGCTGGTAGGGCTTGCCGCATCGGGGAGGACACCTTTTGTGATAGGCGGAATGGAATATGCCAGGAGCATCGGTACAAAGGTCATCGGAGTGACCTGCTGCCCCGGTTCCGATATAGATACTCTGGCGGATATTGGCATAGCGCCCATGCCGGGTCCGGAAGTGGTTACAGGCTCCACCCGCATGAAAAGCGGCACGGCACAGAAAATGGTATTAAATATATTGTCCACCGGAGCGATGATCA
>CAZAMX010000088.1:0-7946 GCA_964486095.1 uncultured Acetatifactor sp.
TAAGGCGGAGGACCTTTACCAGGTGGCAGGAGGGGTGCTGCGCGCCGGGGACAGGATCCATATATATCGTGTGTCTGAGGAAGGGCAGGCTGTTCCGGTATGGGAAAATGTGTACGTGCAGGAGGTGTTTGATCAGGCGGGTGCCAGGATTGTAAACGGTGATAAGGCCACGGCTGCCCAGCGGATCAATATTTATCTGGACAAAAGGGATGTGGAGGCCTTTTATTCGGAGCTGGCAGGGGGAGCGCTCCGGGTAGTCAAGGCACTGCGGTGATTAAAGACGCTGCATTGATTAAATTAGAATTTAAGGGAGGGCGTGGAGTGAGAAAGAGAATGATAATGATACTGCTGGCGATGGTTATGCTGGCAGGCTGCGGGGGTACGGCGGAGAAATGTGCGGAGGCCCGGAAAGATATGCCGGCGGTGGGAAACAGTTCAAAGACCGTTCATGGAAGTACAGCGACGGTTCTGGCCTTTGGCCAGCAGGAGCCGGACTGCTTCTGGGGGGCGAAATATGATGTGATATGCGAGGATTGCGGAGAAATTCTTGATATTGTTTACAGGGAGCCCTTAGGCCATGAAAGGGACGAAGGGGCGGTGACCTGCCTTCCGGATTGTACGGGAGGCGGCAGCGTCAGATATACTTGTACCCGGTGCGGAGCGGAATGGAGTGAAGCATATGGACAGGTATTGCCCCATACATGGGTGAAAGGAATCAGAAAAGAAACGGATTGGGAAAACGGAGGAAACAGGGAAGTTCCATATCTGTATTGCAGCGTGTGCGGCAAAAGACAGGAACAAAGCCAATAGTTAAAGGAAGGAAGAAAACAAATGAAGAAATGGAGGATGGCGGGGGTGCTGGCAGTATGTTTGCTCCGCCTGTTTGGAAAAGCGGTGCCGGTGGCGGCAGAAGGCATGCAGACCGTTTATAACAGTCCCTATGTATCCTTTTCTCCGGACGGATTGGCCTGGACCGTTAATCTGGGTGACCAAAATATCTGCTGGTATCCCAAGGGGGAGACTGTGAACACAGGGATTGCTTCCGCTTTAAGAGAGCCGAGGGAGGGAGAGCATTATTATTACATACAGGCGGAAGGTCAGGCGGCAGTGGGCCGCTGGGTGGTGGAGCACAGCAGGGGACAGTGTATTCATGACGAATATCCGCCGGAATACCATGGTGTCATCTACAGGCGAAAGGCCTGTGAAACCAGGCATTATTCCGGGTGGATCGCATACTGTGCGGACTGCGGGGAGGCACTATCGGACATTCTGGTCTATATGAGCCGGGAAGCGGCGGAAACCATAGACTATGTTCCCATGAAAACGGATCATTACTCTCTTTGTCCCTTTTGCGATAATCTTGAGCAGGGAAGTACCTTTCAACATACCTGCAAGGCGGTCTCGGCCAATATGTACAGAGTGATCTACGACGGGAATTTCCCGGAGGATGCGGAAAATGCAGGCGGCTATATGGCGTACAGCCTTCATATGTACAATGACACCGCGGAATATGAGGGCATGCCGGTGACACCGGTGAGGGAATTGACGAAGAATGCCTATGGCTGCACAGGTTATCGGTTCGCGGGATGGAACAGCGTTCCGGACGGCAGCGGAAAGGCTTATGAGGACGGTGCAGGGATTCGGAATCTGAGCTTAGAGAACTGGAACGGCCTGCCCGGCCGGAAGGAAGCAGGTACGGTTATTCTTTATGCACAGTGGGAGCCGGTGGAGAGTGTCCTGCAGATCGACCCGGCCGGGGGTACTTACGCAGGCCAAAAGGAGATCACGGGAATCCCGGGGCGGTACGGCTCCACTTATACGCCGGACCCAGCCCTGGTGGAGCCGCCTGCGGGATATGTGGTTACATTCCATACCAACGGGGGAGAAAAGGTTCTGCCTGTCACGGCGGAAAGGCAGTTTCAGGAGTGGGCGATGGTGCCGCCCTTTTCCGGTTTCTTTAAAAACGGAGTATATACCTATCTGGCAGAGGACGGCAGCAGCGACACTCTGCGGGCAGTTTACGGGGACGGCAGCATTGTGCTGCCTACGGTTGAGCGGGAGGGCTATTCCTTCGGCGGCTGGTATTATGATTCCAAGCTGCAGCTTCCTGCCGGAGGTCCGGGGGACTTTGTGACTCCTTCCGGAAATTTGACGCTCTATGCCGGGTGGGTGGACCTGGCGCTGGAGGCGGCGGACAATTATCATGCCTACGGGGGCAGCGGCGCCGTAGATCTTTCCTGGCGGATGGAGGACGGAAGGGAAAAGGCCTATCTGCTGTTTCAAAGCACTGACGGGAAAGAATGGACGAAGATAAGCGCTGCGGATCAGGCTTGTAAGGAAGAGGGCCTTCACCTTGAGATAAAAAAGACCGGCGGCGAGGAACGCTGTACCATACCTCATTCGGGAATTTATCATATAACCCTGTCCGGGGCCCAGGGCGGCGGTTATGAAAGTCATGCAGGCGGAAAGGGCGGAAAAGTAAAGCTGAAGTTGTGGCTGGAAAAGGGTGAGGTATTGACTTTTAACGTCGGGGGAAGGGACGGCTATAACGGGGGAGGAAGCGGCAGCACATACGGCAATGGCGGCGGGTGCACAGTACTGTCTTCCGATAAAAAGGGCGTTATCGCGGTGGCCGGAGGCGGCGGTGGAGCTTCTAAAAGCGGTAACGGCGGAGCAGGCGGCAGTGAAGCGTCTTTAATCGAAACGAAATATGCCGGTGAGGACGGTATGGCCGGGGGCGGCGGAGGCTATCAGGGCGGGGCGGCAGGAGAGTACATTCTCCATACCCACGGACCTGCCTGTTACGAAGAGATCAGCGGCACCATCAGCCCGGGACTGGATTTTTACGGTAACTATGCCGTCTGGGCCGACAATGTATATGCCCGGGATACCATAGCTTCCGGCGCAGGCATCGGTACGGGAGGGCATTCGGGCGGCAGTCCGGCGTCGGTCGGGCTGCGGGCGGGAAGTGAAAGTGCTTACCTGGAGACGCCCTACGCCGGCACTCTTACCTTTACGGACGCAGCGTCAGGAGAGGAATGGAACGTATGGGGCAAGGGAGCGGACGGGGCCAGGACGACGGTCAGGGTCTTCTTTGTCCATGATGACGGAAGGGTGAGCAGTGAAACGATTTATCCGGAGCAGCTGGGGCATACCACCACGGTTGGCAGAGAGACATGGTATCAGGAAGGCAGTTATAAGGCGGAAAGGCCGGTGTATACCCATATTTATTCACACAAACAGTTTCGGGGTACGATTGAAACCAGGCCTGACGCGTATTGTGAGCAACCTGAGGGTTCTTTTCACGGAGCAGGGGCCAATTACAGACTGAGCGGCACCTTTGCCTTTGAGGTTACAGAGGATGTGAAGGGGGTGTATATAGAGGTATCCAGAACCGTTTTTCCCTGGAAGGAGGGCTGCTGGCTGAATGTGGGGCTGCGGAGTGTATCATATCAATACAGCGGCAGGACGATTGTCTGCGGGTATGAGGAAGGACAGTTGGAATCCTCGCTGCCTGCCTACGGAGGGAGCAGCTATGTGAAGCAGGAGGCGGTGCTGGATTATACCATGATTTCCGGAGACCGGGAGGGGGACGGAGCGGCTGTTCTGGATGCCGTGCAGATGGGGTTTCAGGAAGAAATGAAGCTGGAAGATGTAAGGGCGGCAGACCGGGCGGCTCCCGGATTCGTTTCTCCGGATTCCGTAAAAAGAAAGCCTGCGGGGAACGGAGCGGTTTCCGTTTCCTGGAGAAAACCGGAAGATAAGGGCACGACCTATTATCATAAGGCGGAGGCTTACCGGAAGGGCTCTACATCACTGCTGTGTACCTCTAATATCACCCGGAATATTTTAATTTCAGGGGTGACAGGCTATTATTATAAGATCGACGACAAAGCGGATACAAAAGCCGACGGGTCAGGGCATTATACGGCAGAGGCAAATGCGGAAATTCCACTGGCGGCGGGAGTTTGCTATCTTCATCTGGCGGCAGTGGACGCAGCAGGAAACATTGGCGGGACCACTCACGTGCGGATCGATGCAGGCGGAGTGCCCTGGAAGATCGGTACAAGGCAGCTGCAGCTTGCGGAGGGAGAAAATGTGTATGCGGCAGAGGACAAGACTTATTATGTGCGCTGCGACGGAGTGACACCATTCCTTTTGCGGCATGAAGCATATATGGAGGGACCTGAGACGTTGGAGAAAAGGCTGGTATACAGCATTTTTGAATCCCCGGTGTATGGGCAGAATCTTATCTATACGCCGCCTGGAGAAGGTGCGGCGCTTATGTATTTTACAACGGGGGCGCCGCTCCTGATCCGCTATCCTTATTCGTTGACAAGACGGGGAGATCAGGGAAAGATTCTGACGGCGGAACAGATGTTTACTTTGGGAATGGAGGCTCACGGACAGTCAATGGAAATCAGGCCGAGAGCCGGGGCGTTATTTCAGGAAAACGGCCTGCAGAAGACTTATTATTCGGAAGAAGCGGCAGACGCCGGCAACGGCATCATTTTGACAGGCGACGGGGAAGGACCGGTCATCAGCGGCCTGGAAGCGCTTGCGGACGGACAGCTGATCGACAGGCGGGGAAAAAAAGTCCGGCTGTACGTTACGGCAACTGACCAGCTGTCAGGCTTGGCGGAATTTTACATTAAGGTCACGAATCAGGATAACTTCAGCGTTAAAACCTTTTACGCTCAGGAAAATGCAATAGAACTGGAGATCACGAAGGAAGAACCGTTGTTTACCGGAAATTTTACGGTGACGGCTCATGCCGTGGATAAGGTGGGGAATGTAACGGAGGTTTCCAGATCGGTGACGGAGCTTTCGCTGGAAACAAAAATCGAGAGGATCCTTTCGCCTCACACCCCTGTATTCAAATGCGGGGAGAGCGGCATTTTGTACATTACCGCCTATGGTTATGCGGACAGGGTGGAGGTGGAGTTTCCGCCGGAGCTGTCTGCGGCGGATGAAACTCTGAAGAAGATGGTGTTTGATTACGGGAATATGCAGGTGTACAGACAGGAGTCTGCCGTGCAGTTTATGGTGCCTCTGTATGCGGAGGCAGACAGGGATTATACCGTGAAGGTGCGGGCGTTTTGGGGAGATATATGCCTGGAGAGCAGTCCTTTGCTTCGGATTACGTCGGAGGGCGGAAGTGTCTTGGATGAGTTCCGTACCCGTTTAAGATGAGCGAGGGCCTCTGGGGAGTCATTGCTCTGTGCCTGCTGTTTGCCTGTATTACGGACTGCCGCAGCTGCCAGGTGTATAATGTGACCTGGTGGGTGGCCGGAGCAGCGGCGGTAATTTTGCTGCTGCAGGAGAAGAGCAGGCTTGAAATAAATTTTCTTCTGGAGCTTGGATTTTTTGTCTTGCTTCAGCTGCTGTTATTCCCGAAAATGTACGGGCGCGCGGACTGCTACGCTTTCAGTGTCTGTGCTGTGGCCGAAGCCTCCGCAGGTCTGTCCCTGACGGGATATTTACTGCATATGCTGCTTTCTTTTATTCTGCTTGCATTTGTACAGGCGCTTTGCCATAACATTGACAGAAGAGGAAAACTGCGGCGGCCTGTGCCGTTTCTGCCTTATATAACCCTTGCTTTCTGGGCGCTGCTTTGGTATAGTGGAACTGTTTAGAGTGAGGTGAGGCATGATCACGATTTCTCTGTGTATGATTGTTAAAAATGAAGAAAGGATACTGAGGCGGTGTCTGGACAGCGTGGCGGATCTGGTGGATGAGATTATCATTGTGGATACTGGTTCCCGGGACGAAACGAAAAAAATCGCCGCGGGGTACACGGAGTTTGTTTATGACTTTGAGTGGGTGGATGATTTCAGCGCGGCACGAAATTTTGCATTTTCCAAGGCTACGCAGGAATACATATATTCCGCTGATGCGGACGAGGTACTGGATGAGGTAAACAGGCAGCGTTTTCGGCTGTTGAAGGAAACTTTGCTTCCGGAGGTTGAGATCGTCCAGATGAAGTACGGAAATCAGCTGCAGTTTAACACGGTGTACAATTTTGATGAGGAATATCGGCCTAAGCTGTTTAAACGGCTGAGGGAGTTTGTGTGGGAAGCTCCCATACATGAGACGGTGCGGCTGTCTCCCGTGGTTTATGACAGTGATATTGTGATTCGACACATGCCGGAGGGAGGGCATTCCGGCAGGGATCTTGAAACTTTCCGCCGCCACTGTGCGAAGGGTTATCAGCTGCCGAAAAGGCTGCATACCATGTATGCCAGAGAATTGCTGATGGCAGGGGAAAAAAAGGACTTTGAGCAGGCAGCGGACTTTTTTGCGGCATCTGCGGCGGATGGGAGCAGGAGCAGCGAAGAAATCGTCGAAGCCTGCTGCATTGTGGCCCGGGCCGCCCGGCTGTCTGGGGATACCGTACGATTTTTTAAATATGCGTCGAAGGTGATTGCCGGGGAAGCCAACTCGGAGATTTGCTGTGAACTGGGCCATTTTTATGAAGAGGGTGCGGATTATGAGGAAGCGGCGGTCTGGTACTATAACGCCGTGTATGAGACCTGTCCTGTTCTGGACATTCGTACCGGCGGCAGCGAGGGACTGGAGGGCCTGATCCGGTGCTACGAACAGCTTAAATGCCCGGAACAGGTGCAAGAATACAGAGATGAATTGAAGCGGCGGACAGCCGGGGGGAGTATAAATGATGAAGTGGGAAGATAATGTACGGAAGGTAGTGCCTTATGTGGCAGGGGAACAGCCGGATAAGCCGGATATGATTAAGCTGAATACCAATGAATGTCCTTATCCTCCTGCCCCCGGGGTAGCCCGGCTGGCAGCGCAGATGAACTGCGACAGGCTGCGTCTCTATCCGGACCCGGATGTATCGCCTCTGACGGAGGCGCTGGCGGCATATTACCATGTAAATCCTAAGCAGGTGTTTGTGGGGGTGGGCTCCGATGATGTGCTTTCCATGGCTTTCCTGACCTTCTTTCACAGCGGCAGGCCTGTTTTGTTTCCGGATGTAACCTATTCCTTTTATGATGTTTGGGCAAATTTGTACAGGATTCCTTATAAGACCTGTGAGCTGGATCAAGACTGGCATATCCGCCCGGAGGATTATAAACAACCCAACGGAGGCATTATCTTTCCTAATCCCAATGCTCCTACCGGGGTGCTGGAAAGTCTGGAGACCGTGGAGGAAATACTTAAGGCAAACAGGGATGTAATCGTGATTGTAGATGAAGCTTATGTGGACTTTGGCGGGGTAAGCGCGCTGCCCCTTTTGGAAAAGTATGATAATCTGCTGGTGGTGCAGACCTTTTCCAAATCCAGAGCCATGGCGGGGCTGCGGATCGGCTTTTGTATTGGCAGTGAAAAACTGATCGGTTATTTGAAGGATGTGAAGTTTTCTTTTAATTCTTATACCATGAATCTGCCGGCGCAGCTTCTGGGGGTGGAAGCGGTGCGTGACCGGGCGTATTTTAAGGAAACCACGGAGCGGATTATAAGCACCAGAGAACGGGTAAAAAAAGAATTAAAACAGCTTGGATTTACCTTTCCGGATTCCAGGGGAAACTTTATTTTTGCTTCTCACAGGGATATTTCAGCAGGGCAGCTGTTTGAGGCGCTGCGCCGGGCGAATATTTATGTAAGGTACTGGAACAAGCCTAGAATTTCCGAATATCTCCGGATTACGGTGGGCACCGATCAGGAGATGGATAGGCTGTTGGATTTTTTAAAGAGTTATGTAAATAAAGAAAATAGGAGAGATTTCAATGATTAAGAGTGTCTTGAAGGGTATTGTGATCGGTATCGCAAATATTGTTCCGGGGGTCAGCGGAGGCACCATGATGGTGTCCATGGGAATTTACGACAAGCTGATCCACTGTATCACGCATCTGTTCAGCGAGTTTAAGAAAAGTGTAAAATTCTAGTTTCCCATAGCGGTGGGAATGTTGATTGCCATTGTCGGC
>CAZAMX010000089.1:0-7908 GCA_964486095.1 uncultured Acetatifactor sp.
TTTTTTATCTTTTTTTACATCTTGCCTAACATCCTGATTTTTCTCTTCCTCTTCGATAGCTGTCTGAAGCTCCATCAGCTTCGGGTAGTCGCTGGCAAGCGCCGGGTCCATGATCTGCAGCTTCAATTCTGCCAGCTTCTCTTCGCTTTCGCCAAGCAGTCTTTCATATTTTGTCAGCTGGTTCTGCAGCCGGGAGCGGACCTTGCCCGGGTTATAGTAAGTTTTCTTATCAAATACATCGTTAAGGGTAGGCCCCTCACTACCGGAAGCGCCTTTCCCTGCAGAAGCGTCAGGCTGCTCCCCGGCAGAGCTCCTATTAACAGCACTGCTGCCATTTTGTCCGGAAGCTGCCCCCAGTTCTCCGGAGGCCGTCCCGGGCCCGGTCTTGCCGGCGCCCGGTCTTTGTCCCGCTTCTGCCCCACTGCCTGCCTGCCCGGCCTCCTTCTGCTTCTCCGCCAGATAATCCTCATAATTCAGCTTATACTGCTTTACCTCGGTTTGAGAAAACTCCAAAATCCCCGTGGCGATCCTGCTGATAAAATACCTGTCATGGGAAACAAACAGCACCGTGCCCTCGTACTCGTTCAGCATCTTCTCCAGGGCCTCCTTGCCGATAATATCCATATGGTTGGTAGGCTCGTCCAGGATCAGCAGATTTGGTTTGGTCTGCAGCATCTTGCAAAGAGAAAGCCTTACCTTTTCCCCGCCGGAAAGCTGCCCCATTTTTTTCATCACGTCCTCGCCGGAAAAAAGGAAGCCTCCCAGTGCGCTGCGCACCTCTTCCCGCACATAGCCGGGATACATTTCCCAGAAATTATCCAGCACCGTCTGTTCCGGGTCCGCATCGTCCAACACCGCCTTCTGCTGGTCAAAATAGCCCCATTCCACGTTCTGCCCGATCTTATACTCGCCGCCCAAAGAAGGCAGCTCGCCGATCAGGGTCCTTAACAGGGTTGATTTTCCCTTGCCGTTCTCCCCGATCACCGCCAGGCGCTCCTTTTTCTGCAGCAGAAAAGACACCCTGCTTAACACATGGTCATAGCCGATGGCCAGTTCCTTCGCCTGGATCACATTGGTATAGCTCTCAATTCTGGGCGTGTACCTGGCATGAAATGCCCTTGTATCAAAGCGCCGGGGCTTTTCAATCTTAACCATATGCTCGATGGCCATCCGCTTGGAATGAGTAGCCGCCACCTTAGACGGCGTGTTCTTCCATTTTTCAATCCACTCGGTGAGACGCTTTATCTCCTTCTGCTGTTCCTCGTAATCCTTCTCCTGCTTTATCAGCGCCTCTTCCTTCTGCTTTATAAACGCCGTGTAGCCCCCCGGGTAACGCTTCATTTCATGGTATTCGATTTCATAGGTCACATCGATCACCCGGTCCAGAAACATCCGGTCATGAGACACAATTACGACAGCCTTGTCATAATTCTTCAGATAGCCTTCCAGCCACTCAATCGTAGGCAGGTCAAGATGGTTGGTAGGCTCGTCCAGCAGCATAATATCCGGCCTGTGCAGCAGCAGCTTGATAAAGGCCACCTTGGTCTGCTGCCCCCCGGAAAAGCTGCCGATTGGGCGCTGCAGATCCTCCAGCGCAAACCCAAACCGCTGAAACATGATCTCCATATCCTGCTGCCAGGAATACCCCCGCAGGGCCTCCATCTGCTTCTGCAGGCTGTCATATTCGCTCAGAAGCGCCGGACTGTCAGAGTTCTTCATCGCCTCTTCCAGCTCGCCCATCCTTTTTTCACATGCAAAAACCGGCGCAAAGGTTTTCTTGATTTCCTCTTCCACCGTCACTTCCCTGTCCTCAAAATTTACCTGCCGCAGGAATCCGATCTCCTGCTTTCCCGCCATGGTGATACCGCAGTCCTCATCGCTGTCTAAGTTGCTCATGGTAATGTCCCCGGCAATGAGCTTTAAAAGCGTTGTCTTGCCGCAGCCGTTCCTGCCCACCACAGCGATCTTCTCGTTGTCGCGCACTTCAAAATTTGCGTCCCGCAGAATGGTTTCCGCTCCATACTGCACCAACGCATGTTTTATTTGATACCTCATTTTTAGCCTTACCGGATCCTATCCGGTTATCCTTTCCCTAAATCCCCTTATTCCGGAGATGCCCTTTTGCAATTCCAAATTTTTTCCCTTCCAGCAGATACTTTTTCAACCTCCGCTGAAGAGTTGTTTTTTCCGGCAGATTTTCATCGACGCTTTCCGCTCCCGGGAAAATCCAGCCCATATACCAGGTGGCATTATAGTTCACAATATCTATTGTAAACAAATTTTGGAAGGCCACAATATTGGAGTCTTCCCCCAAAAGCTCTTTTAACTCAGGCATCAGCATCCAGGTGTCGCATGTCATAGGCACATTTTCCCATGCAGGATAATATTTTTTTACAAACTGCGCAAACTCTTCCAGAGAACGGGCTACCGCCTGACTTCTCAGGTCGGCGTCCGAGGGAATGTGAATTGCAATTTCTTTTTCTTCCCCGTCAATAAATTCATATTCCAAGGCCCCGATGCGATATTCGCATAAGGAAACCTCCCGCGGAAACCACCAAGCCCATACAAAATTGTAGTCCCGAAAAGTTTTGTAGCGCTCGCGCAAAAACCTGGTGCAAAATTTCATGGTGGCAATAAATATTTCTTCCGGAATACCCCGCTTTATATATTCACCATAGGAATAAGTGCAGACGATGTGAAGCAGCTCCCAAAGTATTTTAACTCCCGCCGGATCGTCTCCCAGCAGCTCCTGCAGCTTTTTGATGCCGTCCTCCCATTGACTGCGCTCCAAAATCTGCCCGGTCAGAGCCTCTGAAATTGTAAGATCTCTGTTCTGCTCATAATCTGCCAGCTGCTTTGCCGCTTCTTCCGGAATTTCCAATAACCTGACCAGCTCCATCGTTTCCATAATCTTGTCCTACGCCTGAAACCCTTCCATTTTTTCATTTAATTCTCCGGACAGCGCCTCCAGCTTCCCGGCAAATTCTTTTAGCTGGGAAACCGCCTCCGTCTGCTTTACCGTTATCTCCAGAGCCTGCTCCGAATAGGCAAGGCAGGAGCCCGTGCTTTCTTCGATGACCCCGAAGGCCGTGGTAATATTGTCCTTCGCCTCCACAAATGCCTGAAGGCCGTCCTGCAGCGCCTGATTGTGTCCGTTCATGGACTCCACCGAGGAATGAATCCCGTCAAAGAAGCTTCCCGCCCGCTGTGAAACCATGGTATTATTTTCAAACAACCCGGCAACATTTTCAATATCCTTTACCGTCTCGCCGATCTGCGACTGTATTTCCGTAATCAGTACGCGAATGTTCCCGGAAGCTTCATCCGTCTGCTCCGAAAGACTGCGAATTTCATCAGCCACCACTGCAAATCCCTTCCCCGCCTCTCCGGCCCTGGCCGCCTCAATGGAGGCGTTTAATGCCAACAGATTGGTCTGGGAGGAAATCTGGGTAATGGTGGCAATAATATCCGTAATACGGCCGGACTTTTCTTCCAACAGCTGCACGCCGCTCTGGAGCTTTTCCATATTTTCCAGAGATACCGCAGTTGACATTTCCAACTCCTTCATTATCGCCGCATTATCCGAAATACTGCCGCTGACGCCGTCCACAATATCATTCATATCCGCAAACTGCTGTCTGAAGCTATCAATCTGATCCTGAAACCGCTCCAGCTTATCCCGGCCCTCTGCCACGCTTTGATTCTGCATTCCCACCGTACCGGAGATGCCGTCCATTTTTCCCTTTACGTCGTCGGCCCCTTCCACAACCTCCTTCGTTATGTCGCCCAGGACCGCTGCCGCACCCTTGATACCGTCCGCCGCATCCCCGAAGGTCTCCAGCAGCCGCTTTAAGCTTTGAAACATTTTGTTAAATCCGCCGGCAAGTCTGCCGATCTCATCCTTACTGGAAATACAGATTTCCCGAGTGAAGTCTCTGGATTCCACCGTATCTGCCAGCCGCCTGATGGGCTTTACAATCCGGCCGGCCGCCAAGCTGATTATTACAATTCCAAGCAGAAGAGAAACCACCGTCGCCACGGCAAATCCATTGAACATGGTATTGGCCGCCTCGTTCAATACGGCCCTGTCCACGGCAACCAGAAGCGTCCAGCCGCATTCCGCCACCGGAGCGGCAAAAATCGCCCTTGTCACATCATCGTAGTCCCTGACAAAAATATCTTTCCACACGCCGCCCTGAAGCATGGGTATAAGCTCCCCGTAAGGATTTCCCGAAAGCTCCTGAATCGGAACCGGCTCATCGTTCACATAACCATAAGCACCGTTTGTATGAACTGCCACGCCCTGATTCTGATCCAACAGCATGGCATAGCTGTTACTGGGCACCTGGCACTGATTCACCGTGTCCACCACCGTATCCACAAAAATATCCTCCGCCAGAATACCCTTCGTTTCTCCGTTTATGATAATTTTGCGGGAAATGGTAATTACAATTCTCCCGGAATCCACATCCCTGTAGGGGGCTTCATAATGAACGCTCTCTGCGTTCAGCGCTCCCGCAAACCAGCTTCTCTGCGTAAAGTCCATCCCCGGCTCCGGTACATACCCGCTGCCCGAAGCCATTCGGTTTTCCAGACTGGTATAATAAATATCATACAGCACCCCATTCTCATTACAATTTTCCAGCAGATAGGCAAGGTAAACACACAATTCCTCATGATCCGTATCGCCGTCCGCTTCTATGGAAGCCGCGATGGTATTCAGAAAAGCCGCCTGCTCCTTCATCCATGCCTCAATCTGACCGGCGCTTTTTTCCGCCAGCAGCAGCGCGCTTTCGCTTTCCTTCTCCTTCAGTTTTCCGGACGCGTTAAAATAGCTGACCGACGCAGTAATCCCAAGACAAATCACGCAGATCATACAGGTTATCAATATCAATTTACTCTTCAAGCTCTTCATCATCATGTACCTCGCTCAACTCTCGTATCGGTGACAGGCCCAACATGTATTAATATATAACAGTTTCCGGCTGCTTGCAAGCGTTAATACAAAATAAACCCTACAGTCTTTCGACTATCTCATTCAGCTGATCGTATACTTGTTGATCCGTTTCCTCTCCCTGCAAAAAGGAGGACTTCATACCGCAGTCTCTCACCTTGTCGATCCACGCCAATGCACGCTCTCTGCTGACGGAATTATGAAGCATTCCATAGTAAACATAGGCCAGCTCATTGGAGACATTGGTGTGGAACACCGTCGGATCATCGGAATTAATACAGACCTTCACATTATCCTCACCGTCCGGCCTGTTAAGTCGGTAAATCTGATTGTCCGTAATTTTGTCGATCTCCCCGATGGCAACATTGGCGGATGGATTGATTTCTACTATGATTCCCTGCCGGCTCAGCTTTTGGCGCAACAGCTTCTGCAGCGTCTCCGTTATCTGTATATCCTGCTCTGTCACTTCATAATTAATGGGCTGTTCCATCTGAAACAGGAACTTCCTGCAATGCCTTGCAAATGCCGCCTTTTCCCCGTTCCACAGGATTTCACCGCATCTTTGTTTCCGCACCTGCCTGCAAAATCCCACATCCCAAACCGGCTAAAATCCTTTGATATACAGTTATCCGGCGCGGGCAGACACAGTCGGCAAACAGGTCTGTTCCTTCCTCACACCCCGATCATCACATCAAAGGTCCCCTGGAGATTCAACTGCCCATACCCCCACTCCCGGTTAGGGTAAGTCAGGTCGCTGTTTCTGGTAGAGCCACGCACAAAATAGTTTTTAATCTCTCTGCTCTCCACCAATATATTATTCCGCTCTACCACCGCCCACTGCATGAACTGAGCCACCGCACCTGCCGTTATGGCGGCGGCATAGCTGCTGCCGGTCTGTTTTCCCCGGGGTACGGAAATATTAACTCCCGGAGCGGCAAACGCGGGATTGATCTCGCCTGTCCGGGTGAATCCTCTGCCGGATTCGATATAAAAGCTTTTACTGTTCCCGTCATAAGTAGACACACTGATAACTTCTGCAGCCATTGCCGGCTCCGTCAGGGTAATATAGGGCGACGGCTTCAAAAAGGCTGCCTCTGTATTGAGAAACTGCCTGATGGGCAGCCATATGTTGAACCTGCCGTTGTGTATTTCCCGCACCGGCTCCACGGTAAAGGTCCAGATCCCGGCAGTAGGCGCCTGTATTCGCATGGTGATCAATTCCTCGCCGGAAGTGGGTTCCACCAAGATCCCGGCTATGGTAACCTTCGTGCGCTCATAGATAAATCCATAAGTAATAATATCCTGCACTCCCAAGCGGACGGGCGGAATCGTCTCTCCGCCGGGGGAACGTACGGAAACCGTGAAAATATCCGGCAGGTTTCCCCAAAGCTGCATTAAAAATCCATCCGATTCCCGACCCACTCTGACTTCTACCGCTTCCCGGCCGATGCCCGCGCTTTCCGGACTGCTCAGATTTCCCTGATAATGATGGGCCGCGTTTCCTTCGTTACCGCCGCAAACCACCACCGCCCGGCTGCGCCTTACCGCCAGAGCATCCAGATAGCGTGACAGCGCGGAATTACCGCTGTGATCACCGTAATTGGTTCCCAGCCCCAGACAGTATACGATGGGCCTCTCAAAGGCTCTGGCAAAGCTGTTCCCGTACATTACCCCCAGCATGATGTCATTCTCCTGATAAGCCGGCACATTTCCGGGGATCAGGTAAAACTCCCGGAAATAATCCTTGCACTCCTTCAGCTTTACCACCACAATATCCGCTTCCGGCGCCGCCCCAATGTAATTCATGCCATTGTCAAGGATACTTCCTGCCGCCACCGCCGCAAGATTACTGCCATGTCCGTTTTCGTCCCTGCTGGGCACAATCTCGTATGGGTTCTCCGCCTGCAGCGCTCTGTTAATATCCTCACGGCTATACTCGCTGCCATAAAAAAAGCCTTCCGGCGCCGTCCCTGTCTGTATGGTTTGATCCCATATGGCAAGGATGCGGCTGCTGCCGTCCGGATTGCGAAATACAGGGCTGGTATAGTCGATGCCCGTATCAATAAAAATGATCACACAGCCCCGTCCCGTGAGATTCAATGGCTCCCGCTGCACCTGCACAATACCGCTGACGATCAGACTGTTGGGATCAAAGGCTCCCCCTCCCGCCTCCGGCTCCTGCATCAAACCATAAAGCTTGGGCATGGCTCTGTGATCAAAAAAATATTCGTTCGCATCAGGCAAAGCCTGCCTGTTCAGATAAACAATATTATAATAGTCCTCTATACTGATATAGCAGTCAACTCCCCGTTCCTCTGTAAACCGGCTCACTGCGTAATCCGTAATCACGTCAAAATATTCATCGGAAAGTATACTGTCCCGGCACGCCATAAAACAAAACCCTCTTTCGCTTTGTTTATCTTACGCGAAAGAGGGGAAAATGTGACTTACCGCTTATCCCTTCAGGCCCCTTGACTGCCTGTCCATGTCCTCTATGACAATATCGTGGATTTCTCCCAAGGAGGCGCAATACTCCAGCACCTTCCACGGCTCGTTGGTATGGAAATGAATCTTAATCAGCTCTTCATCCCCCACTGCCAGCAAACAGTCTCCCTGAAAATGCTCTTGTATATAATCGCTGATCTCGTCCTCGTCCAGTTCATTTCCTTCGATCAAAAGCTGGGTATCGTACTTAAATTCCAACATCTCCGTTTTCTCCTTCCTGCTTAATCGTGCCGCTGGGTACCCTCATCATAGGTCTCGCAGAATCTGGCGGCAAAGGCCGGTTCTTCCCCTGCCGCATATAAATGAGAAATATCGCCAAAGCTGTTGATTCTGAAAGACGCTCTGCCCTGCCTGCGTTCCTCGGTATATATGGTAGTCACCGCCGAGGGCGACACACAGGCATTGTGCCAAAGAGGCATGGGGGAGATTGCCAGCAAATGAGACAGCAG
>CAZAMX010000090.1:0-7808 GCA_964486095.1 uncultured Acetatifactor sp.
GCGCAGTCATTGTGGGTACCGGTCTTCCTCAGGTCTGCTTTGAGCGGGAAATGCTGAGAGACTTTTTCGACGGAGACGGAGAGGACGGATTTGATTATTCTTACCGCTATCCCGGCATGAATAAGGTTTTGCAGGCTGCGGGCTGGGTGATAAGAACAATGGAGGATGTGGGCCTGGTGGCACTGCTGGATGAGCGCTTTTTACAGCTTTCCTACAGGCGCATGTTCCCGAGAGAATGGGAAAAATATGTACCTGTGACTCTGGAAACGGTTGCAAAACAGGTGGAACGTTTCTGGAATGAATGGTTGTAGGTTTGCATGAAGCGACGCCGTATTTTTGCAGAATGACATCGAAAAAAGTCGAAATGACACATGTGTATATGTGGATAACTCTGTGGATTTAGCCGCTTTTTGGAAAAATAACACGAAAAATGTGACATGATAAATTTAATATCTAAATGCAGGATTTTTGCAAGATATAGATTTTAGTACCAGAATAGTCAATGAAAAGGAGAGAGAAGTATGTGGGCAAATGAAAGTGTTTTTTATCAGATTTATCCTCTGGGGTTTTGCGGGGCCCCCTTTGAGAATGACGGAGTACAGGAACATCGTATTCTGAAGGTGCTGGACTGGATACCTCATATGAGCAGGCTGGGTATAAATGCAGTGTATTTTTCACCCCTGTTTGAATCGGATACCCACGGCTACAATACCAGGGATTACCGGAAGGTGGACGTTCGCCTGGGCACCAACGAGGATCTGAAGAGGGTCTGTGATGCCCTGCATGAGAAGGGAATCCGTGTGGTGCTGGACGGCGTGTTCAACCATGTGGGCAGAGGCTTCGGTCCCTTTCAGGACGTCCTGCGAAACAGGGAGAGATCTCCTTATGTAAACTGGTTTTACCGCATTGCCTTTGACGGCAATTCCAACTATAATGACGGCCTGTGGTATGAGGGCTGGGAGGGAAATTATGATCTGGTAAAGCTTAACCTGCGGAATGAAGAGCTTGTGAGTTACCTGCTGGAAAGCGTGAAATTCTGGGTGGAGGAATTCGGAATAGACGGGCTGCGTCTGGATGTGGCCTACAGCCTGGATGAGAACTTTGTGCGCAGGCTGCGCTCTTACTGTGACGGCCTGAAGGAAGATTTCTTCCTGCTGGGTGAGATGCTGCATGGGGATTATAACCGGCTGATGAATGACCAGATGCTGCATTCCGCCACCAATTATGAGTGTTATAAGGGGCTTTTCAGCAGCTTTAACAGCATGAACCTTTTTGAGATCAACCATTCCCTGATCCGTCAGTTCGGGCCTGAGAACTGGACCCTGTATAAAGGAAAGCACCTGTTATCCTTTGTCGATAATCATGATGTGACCAGGGTGGCGAGCATTTTGACAAACAAGAATCATTTGCCTTTAATATATGCGCTTGCTTTTGGAATGCCGGGAATCCCCTGTGTCTATTACGGAAGCGAATGGGGAGAGAAGGCGGAGAAATCTCAGGGGGATCCGGCTCTGCGGCCATCGTTTGCAGCGCCTGTCTGGAATGATTTGACTGAATGGGTCAGCAAGCTGTGTGAAGCGAAGAAGCATTCGGAGGGATTAAACTACGGCGCGTTTCGCTCGGTGCTGTTGACGAATCATCAGTGCATTTTCGAACGGAAATCGGAGTATGAGAGAATCCTGGTGGCAATCAACGCGGATGAAAGTGATTTCACGGCCCACTTTGATGCCGGATGCGGAAGGGCAGTGGATCTGATTACCGGCAGGGAGCATGATTTTGGAGGCGGTTCCGTATTGGAGGGCTACAGCGCATATTTCTGGAAATGCGAAGCTTGAGCCGGGTTACAGGGAGAAGCGGGCGAAGGTCCGGTATCCCAGCTTTGCATACCACTTGTCAATGTGTGTGTAAGAGACATAGGATTTGTTGCAGCCCTTTTCCTTCAGGTAAAGGGTTGCAAGATCCACCATCCGATTCATTTATAATGCAGAAGGACAGGATCTTTCCCTCTGCAAATCCGCAGAAAACAGGGGTTTGTTCACTGAAGTGTAATTTCTTTTAAGAACATTAAGATTATACATTGTATTAGAATTAGTTTTTTAGCATGTTGAATAACAATAATTTTCATACTTGGTATGTTTTATTAAGCTGAAAGATGAGAGTGAATTAAAGAGATTTGCAAAAATGTGTTTGTTAATTTAGCAAATCTCTTTAAAAAATATTTATAACGTTGAGATAAATTCTTTATCAATTGGTTTTGCATTAGTCCATGCATTATGAAATTCGGTAACATAATGTGCTCCTAATTGTTCACCAATGTCAACAACATTAAAAGGAGCATTAGTTAAAGGTAAAGGTAGGCCATTATTGTCAAAACAAATATGTGAAAATAGTACTACATTGTCAACGATAATTATTTCATCTACACGAATATTATTGTAAAGGCGACACAAATTATGAGGATTTATGTTGTTTGAAGTAATCATATTGTATGCAATTTTTATACAAAGTTTTAATTCTTCAAGAAAAACATCATTTTTTTGTGCCTTTGAGATAACATCTGCAGGTGCGTTTGGATTAAGGAAAAGACATTTAAAATCAAAAGCATTAATAGTAATTTTGTCTTTAAGTTGCTCAAAAAACCATCTATTATCATTTGCATATATTTTTTTGTTTTTTCTTCCATATAACCATAATCTTTTAGAGGCTTTTCTAAGTAAAATATTATAAAGCTCTTGTTTTTCAAACCCGCTTGTATATTTTACAACATCGCCTACAATAGGATCTGGAAAAGAATTTGCAGCCAATTCTTTTAATACAGTTTTCTTATCTAATATTTCATCACTTCCAATCACATGTTCTTGTAAAACTTTTTGTATATTATCATTCAATTCTTTCCAATAAAATCCAAAGTGTTTTTCAAGAATGGTAACATCTTTAAAGGCAGCAATAGTATTATTAACTTCTTGAACAAATTTATACATTTTATCTCTACTAAATTCTACAAATTGAAATTGATATAATGGATTTCTATAAAGTTGCTCAGTGGAAATGTTTTCAAATAGTATTGGCCAGATAACACAATTATCTTTTTCCTCTCTAATTATAGAATGTTCATGTGTAGATATAGCACCAGCTTCATACATAATCCAAGGAGCTTCATAATTTTCCTTTAAAATACAAAATATTCCTTTGTCACATTCTTTTAATGCTTGACTTATTGCAACTGTCGGCCTAGCACCAGTTTTTATATTTTCATCAGAAAGCCATGTTTCAATTTGGTCATGAAATAATCCTTCTAAAAATTCTTTAATGTAATAAGCAATTTTTTTGCTTTTAGGTTTTGCCCAACTAATAAAAATTTTCATAATATGTTATATTTCCTTTCAAATATGTTATATTTCCTTTCAAAAATTAAATATAAAATGTTTTAATGTATTCCAATTTTGGCAAATACCTAAATTAATAAAGTACTTTTGTAATTAATTTATGGACATGGATTGTACAAAGTTATATCCTAGAAACGATTACATTTTGTTTTATTTTAAGTCTTATGTACTTTTGTATCATAAAATCTAGGTATCTGTTTTATGTTACCTCTCTTTTTACAAAATAAGTAAAAATTGTTTGAAAGTCGGTATTCTTAAGAAGATGTCCTTTCTAAGTAGTTCTTATTTTAATAATAGACAAGCTTAAAATGTTATTATTTTACAAATTTAAATTGTAGCATTTTTATTTTTGATAGTCAAATAATATTTTAAAATTTTATGGAGAATGGAAGTAATAAATTTTTTATTGATTTCATAGCGGAAAATCTTCTTATAAGCCCCCACGAGTTTTTATAACTTCTTGCAGGAATGGCTTAAAATAAGGGTTTTCCGCTTATCCTTTTATATTATGCCATATCTCCGTATAAGTTGGTTTTGTAAAGTCGGGCACCATTTCGGCACCTAAAATACAGGTATCTGTGGGATTGCATTTATGGTGTTGGCCGTTGCTTTGGAGGGCAAGGTATCGAACGCGGTGGACGGGACCCTGATCGGAGCGGGAGCAGGACTCGCAGGCCTTGGGTTTTCCATGTGGCGGCTCTTCCGCCGGGAAAAGAAAGATCCGGCAAGGTGGAAGCAATACGAGATCGAATCCGGCGATGAACGGAATGTGATGATTCGGTTCAGCGCAAAGGCTGCAGCCGGTATTTTCCTGTCCAAGATAGTTTTAGAGATGTGCCTTATGGTCCGGTATCAGAAAGAAATGTGAGAAAGTAAAGAAACTGCTGCTGCGGGCATAATAAGGAAAGAGGTATTATATGAGAAATAATTCGTTAGGGGATATTATTCGTTCTCTCAGGAAAAAGGCCGGATTGTCACAGGAAGAGCTGGCCGACGGCATTTGCTCCCCCGTATCCGTATCCCGAATTGAGAACGGCACGCAAATGCCGTCAGGCACGGTTTTGGAAGCGATTCTGGACAGGCTGGGTACAAGTACATACCAAATATGTGATGTTTATTACAAAAGTGAAAAGCAGATGGAATTTGAGCAGGAAGCGGCAGGCGTAAGCAGGCTGATTACGGAAGGAAAACCGGCGGAGGCCAGGGAGCGCCTCAACGGCCTTGAAAAAAGTGTAGGCGGTAACAGCAGGAACAGGCAATACTATCTGCTTTTGGATGCTACAATCAGATTATATGAGTCGGAAAATACGGAGGAAATTCTGTCTTTACTGCAGGAAGCGCTTGGGCAGACAAAAACTTCCTTCGATTATGAGGATTTCCGTAATATCCTGTTGTCAGCCCGGGAAGCAAATATTTTAAGCGTAATGACGGCAGCTCTTTTCCGTGCCGGTGAATCCTTAAGGGCAATTCGCATGGGAGAAGAGCTGATGTCCTCCCTGATAAAGCATAAGAGCGGGCTTACGGAATATACCATTATGCGCATTAACCTTGCGTTTAACCTTTCGCAGTGCCTGGAAGAAGAAAAACGTTATCAGGAGGCGTTTGAGTATGTCAAAATGGCGGAGGAATTAAGTCTTGGCAGCTTTGAACAGGCGCTTTTGCCGGAAATTGAATTTCTTAAGGCAAAAATGTATCATCTGCTTGGAGATGACAGCCAGAGTGCGGCTGTTTTACGGGCTATCGTACCTTATATGGACCTGATTCAAAAAACGGATTTTGCAGAGCTTGTACGCGGTTACGCAAAAAAAGAACTGGGGCTTGCCATTTAATCTGTTTTACTTAACATATCATGTAAGTTTTTCTTTAACATGCTTTGTTATGGTGCTTTCGGCTCTCTGCAATATACTGAATTTGTAAATATTCATGTTCTCGGGCAATGCGTCAGGCACTCTGTTTTAAGTCGGCTTTGGGTGCTATTAAAGTGATCGACGCTTGCCGGGGTTAGTTAAATTCAGAAAGGCAGGGAGAGTATGAAAAGGTATTTGTTCTATCGGAATAGGGCGCGGTTATTTGTTCTTGTTTTGCTGCAGACCGCGCAAATGGCGGGAACGGTCGGAGTTGCTGTTTTGATTAATCTGTTGATTGATACGGTGCAGGCAGCGATTGAGGCCGGGAGTGCGGAGCCTTTGATAAATTGTGCCGGTCTTTGCGGCATTTATGCCCTTGTTCTCGGCGGGATTATTTTTATATCCGAAAAGATGAAGGCGGCAAATCTAAAACATATCATGCTGGGGATCCGGCAGGGCATCCTGCATGGTATTCTGGAAAAGAATATTTCGGACTATCAGGGGAAGAACAGTGCGGAATATATTACGCTGCTTGGACAAAATCTGAGCACCTTTGAAGAAAGCTATTTAAAAAATCTGATTTCCATTTACGATTCTGCAGTGGGAATATTGATTGCCGTCATCCTGCTGCTGTGGATCAACCCGGCGATTGCCGTGATTTCCGTCGCTGCCATGGCAATTCCCAGTCTGATACCGAAGCTGTTCGGAACGAGGCTGGGACTGCTGCAGAATGCGATCATGCAAGGCACTGCCTGCTATAACGCCAAAATAAAGGATATATTTAACGGCTATGAACTCATCAAAACCTATCAGGCAGAAGGTAAGCTGGAAAGGCTTCATAAGGAGAGCGCCGACAGGATGGAGGGCAGTAAGGCCGGGATGGCGGGCACGATGGCTCTTGTTTATGCGCTTGCCAGCGGCGCCTCCATTGCAGTCCAGTTTTTGATTATGTCACTGGCAGGTGTGTTTGCCATAAAGGGGTTGATTACCATCGGGAGTATCATTGCGGTGACGCAGCTTACGGGGCAGGTCATATCTCCGGCATTCCAGCTGTCGGCTAAGTTAAGTCAGCTAAAGGCAGTAAAGCCCATTTGCGGACAGATTGAGGAAAATCTGTGCAGGGCGGCCGGGAGCAGCCGCAATCTCTCGCGGCAGGAAATGGAGCGTTCTCTGGCACTTAAGGATGTTTCATTTTCCTATGGAAGCAATGAAAACAGTGAAGCGCATGACGGCAGTATCTCCGCACTGACTAACGTCAGCCTGCAGCTTGAACGCGGTAAAAAGTATGTGATTGTGGGCAGAAGCGGAAGCGGGAAAAGCACGCTGTTAAAGCTTCTTGCCGGATATTATGCCGGTTATTCCGGTGAAATTCTGGTAGACGGAAGGGCAGACAGGCAGGCGTATGCGGCGTTGATTCATCAGAATTTGTTTCTTTTTGATGATACAATTCGAAATAATATTACGTTATATGAGACCTGTCCTGATTCGGCAGTGCGGGAAGCCTGTCATCTGGCCGGACTGGATGACCTGCTTGAACAGTTGGAGGACGGTATTGACACGGAGGTTTCAGAAAACGGCGCACGCTTTTCCGGCGGAGAAAAGCAGCGAATTGCCGTGGCGAGAGCTATTTTGCACAGAAGGAATCTGCTGCTGCTGGATGAAGCCACTGCGGCCCTGGACAGTGAAACCACAAATTTTGTTGAGGACAGTATTCTTTCGCTGGAAAATATTACCTGTGTTGCAGTTACGCATAAGCTCAACTCCGGTTCTCTGAAAAAGTATGACGAGATACTTGTGATGGAGCAGGGAAAAATTGTTGAGAGAGGCAGCTATGATGAGTTGTCTGCGGCATCAGGGGTATTTGCAGGGTTGTATGCCCTGGCATGATGTGTCGTAGGGTTTGCTAAGGGGCAGGCCTTAAAAAAACTGCCCCTTAAACGATTCCGTTATAAGCAACATATGCCCTGGCAGATGCCTTTGCTTTTAAATGTTCGAGCTTTGGCCCGCAGTGTTCGATAATAATATCCTTTAGAAGATAGACAAGATTCCTTTGATTTAGCAGTTCATAAAAGTTTCTGTGTTTTCGCGGTTTATCCTCCTGGCAAAAATTAGATAGATCAGGCTTGACATATAATATTATATAGTGTATAGTATGCACAGAGCGAATGCTATACACTATATAATATTATATGAACAAACAATATCAAAGGTCATCAACTGTTACTACATGGAAGGTAAGGAGCGATAATATGATATTTAACGCAGGGGCTGCCCTGCTGGACGCCATAGTGCTTGCCGTCGTGTCCAAGGATCCGGAGGGGACATACGGGTATAAGATCACTCAGGATGTTCGGCAGGTAATAGATCTTTCGGAGTCAACCCTGTATCCGGTTCTGCGCAGGCTGCAGAAGGATGACTGCCTGGAGGTCTATGACATGGAATGCGGGGGAAGGAACAGACGTTATTACAAGGTTACAAGCAGAGGGTGGGCCCAGCTGCAGCTGTATGAGAGTGAATGGCGGGAATATTCAGACAAGATTACGGGCTTGTTTGAGGGGAGGATCAAAGTATGAAC
>CAZAMX010000091.1:0-7791 GCA_964486095.1 uncultured Acetatifactor sp.
AGGTGCCCTGCTCGTTGGCAATGTCGATCATGAAATCCAGATACGGCCGGAGAAAGTTCCCCTCCCCGAACTGGACCACCCTGACGGGCCTCTCCTTTTTATTGGACATGGTTTTGTTTAATACTTCCATTTTTCCCTCGCCTTCCGCCGTCCACACGGCAATTTATTTTCGATCCCGTTTTCCCGCCGCTGCCTTTTTGTTAAAATCAGACAAATTCGGCTTCCGTAGTGTAAGTGCTTTCATTCATTATTTTACTGCCAAAAAATGCTTTCGTCAACACTATTGTAAGTGCAAAAAATATCTTGAAAAAAGAAATTGGTAAGGATATAATTTAAAAAGAAACTTTATGTAACTGCTTACATTGTACCGTTCACAGGAAGGCATTTGCAGATATGACCATCTATGATATATCAGAGAAGGCCGGCGTATCCATAGCCACGGTATCACGTGTACTGAACGG
This sequence comes from uncultured Acetatifactor sp., assembly GCA_964486095.1. GTDB lineage: Bacteria > Bacillota > Clostridia > Lachnospirales > Lachnospiraceae > Acetatifactor. Next base: position 462 of record CAZAMX010000091.1, read on the forward strand.
AAGCGGCAGCGTCAGCGAGAAGACAAGAAAAAAAGTGCTGGATGTAATCAACCGCTATGAATACACCCCCAATGCCTTTGCCCGGGGCTTAGGCTTAAACACCATGAAGACCATCGGCATTCTCTGTGCCGACAGCTCCGATCTTTATCTTGCAAAGGCCGTCTATTATATAGAGCAAAAGCTGCGGCTCAACGGCTACGACAGCATCCTTTGCTGTACCGGATACGATCTTGAAGCAAAGGCAGCTGCGGTAAATCTTCTGATCAATAAAAAGGTGGATGCCCTCATCCTTGCAGGCTCCAACTTCATATATGATAATGATGCCGACAATCAATATGTAACAGATGCCGCCGCCCAGCTTCCCCTGATGCTGCTGAACGCGGCTCTGGACGCCCCCAATGTCTACAGCGTTATTTCCGATGACTTCACCTCCGTATATGAAGCCACCCTGCAGATGATCTCCGGCGGTGTCCGGGATATAGTATATTTTTACAATTCCGCCTCCTACAGCGGCAAAAAAAAACTGGCGGGCTATCTTGCCGCCATGGAGGAAAAAAAGCTTATGAACGGAGCGGAGCTGGTACAGTTTTATCAGGGTTCCCACGAAGATATTCCCGCCATGACCGAACACCTGAAAAAGCTGCACAGCGGGGGTACCCGCTTTCACGGCGTGATCGCCTCGGACGACACCCTGGCTCTGGCCGCCGTAAAATTTGCAAAGCTCATGGGCTATTCCGTGCCGGAGGATTTCTCCGTTTTGGGATACAACAACTCAATGCTGGTAAACTGCTGCGATCCGGAGCTTACCAGCATTGACAATAAGCTGGAGACTCTCTGCCAGCATTTGATCAACACCCTCATGGGGGTGCTAAGCGGAAACGAAATGCCGAAAAAGACGGTCTTTTCCGGTGAAATCATTTGGCGGGGCACCACCCGGAATTAAGGATGACATCAAGGGGTAATGATTGAAATGAGTGCCCGCCAAAGGCTGGCATGGGTGTAAATATGAATAACCGCCGCCAAGCGGCAGAAAGAAGGTAATAAAATGAAGGCATTTATGGACAAGGACTTTCTGTTGGAGACCGAAACGGCAAAGAAGCTGTTCCACGACTACGCAGAAAACACGCCGATTCTGGACTACCACTGCCACATCAATCCAAAAGAAATCGCCGAAGACCGCCAGTTTGAGAACATCACACAGGTATGGCTGGGAGGCGATCATTACAAATGGCGCTTTATGCGTTCCTGCGGTGTGGAAGAAAAGTATATTACCGGCGACGCTTCCGATTATGAAAAGTTCTGCAAATGGGCTGAGTGCCTGGGCCATGCCATCGGCAATCCTCTGTTTCACTGGAGCCATCTGGAGCTGCAAAGATACTTCGGCATAAACACTGTATTGAACAAAAACACCGCGGACGAGGTCTGGAAGCTCTGCAACGAAAAGCTCAGTCAGCCTTGCATGAGCGTACGCAATCTGATCAGGCAAAGCAACGTGACCTTAATCTGCACCACGGACGATCCCATTGACACCCTAGAGTGGCATCAAAAAATTGCAGAGGATACCGGCTTTGAGGTAAAGGTTCTTCCCGCCTGGAGACCCGACAAGGCCATGAACATCGAAAAGCCAGATTACCTGGATTATCTGGATAAGCTGGCTGCTGCTTCCGGACTGACGGAAATCAACAGCTTTGCTGCCCTGAAGAAGGCGCTGACAAATAGAATGGCATTTTTCGCTTCCAGGGGCTGCAATGTGTCCGACCATGCTCTGGAATATGTAATGTACTGTCCCGCAGACGAGGATGAGATCGAGAAAATTTTCTTAAAACGGTTAAACCGCATGATCCTCACCAAGGAAGAAGAACTGAAATTTAAGACTGCCTTCATGCTCTTTGTGGGCAGAGAATATCACAGACTGGACTGGGCTATGCAGCTTCATTACGGCTGTAAGCGCGATAATAATACGCTGATGTATGAAAAGCTTGGCCCCGATACCGGCTATGACTGCATCAATAACTATGCTCCTTCCTCCCAAATGGCAGACTTTCTCAATGCCCTGATCAGCACGGATGAGCTTCCCAGGACCATCCTGTACAGCTTAAACCCTAATGACAATCAGTCCATCGGCAGTATCCTCGGCTGTTTCCAGGATTCCACCGCCGTGGCAAAGATTCAGCAGGGAAGCGCCTGGTGGTTCAATGACCACAAGGCAGGTATGACGGAGCAGATGGTTTCTCTGGCTAATTTAGGCAATCTTTCCGGCTTTGTGGGCATGCTCACGGATTCCCGCAGCTTCCTGTCCTATACCAGGCATGAATATTTCCGGAGAATTCTTTGCAACCTGATCGGCAGCTGGGTAGAGAACGGTGAATTTCCGCAGGATTACGATACCCTTTCCGAGATCGTAAAAAATATATCCTACTATAACGCAAAGAATTATTTTAAGTTCCCGCTGTAAAACGCGCAGGCAGGTTCACAAAAAGCGCCGCCCGACGGACAGGAATTCCCGCACATTTTATCAGGATTGTCAAATCCTTCTTAGTGGGAATTCTCTGTTACGGGCGGCATATTTTATTAATTATTCTCAATGGGATGTGTCCACAATCACAATACTGGAATCTCCCTGCTTTGCCTGCTCTATCACGGCGGCAACAAGCTTTTGAAAAGATCCCCAGGAAGAAGTTGCTCCCGTCAAAGCATCAATTTCCCCTTCTCCCTGCCCCTCCAAAAGCTGACTGGCATAATAGCGGGTATACTCGTTAGGATAGGTACCCTGAGCATGCAGCATCGTCTGCATATACGCATTATCCCAGCTCTTAATAAATCCACTGGCATTCTCCGCATTATATTCTGCCGAAACAATACTCCCGCCTTTGACCATAATCGTAATATATTCTTTCCATCCATAGCTAAAATCAGCGGCCTGCGCAGTATAGTAACCGTCCTGAAGTCCTGTCTGATCACCGCAAGCTGTCAACATCACGATACATGCCAAAATCAGTACTACACTGAACACTCGTTTCATCTGTTATATTCCTCCCTCAAAGCAAATTTACTTACCTGTGCCTGAAGTTCTTCAGCTTCTTTAGCCAGTAGTCCGCTGGATTGATTTGTTCCGCCTGCGTTTTGCAGATTCCGGTCGGCAATGGTCGAAATAGTCTCAATCCTCTCTTCCATACTGATCAACGCACTCTCCTGCCCCTGTACCGCAGACACCAAACGATCCGTAATCTCACTGATCTCGGCGGAAACCACATCAATGGCCCGAAGCGATTCAGCTGTACTTACGTTATATTCCATACCGGTCTGAATAACGGCCCTGGTGTGCGCCACAATTTCCACTGCACTTTGAGCCGCCTTGGCACTTTTCCCTGCCAGACTCTTAACCTCTTCCGCCACGACAGCAAACCCTTTACCGGCGCTTCCTGCATGTGCTGCTTCCACAGAAGCATTTAACGCCAATATACTGGTCTGAAATGCAATGTCGTCAATGGCCTTGGCGATGGTTGTAATCTCCTGCGCACTGGAATTGATGTCGTTCATGGCACCGGAGAGCGCTGCCATCTGGTTATTTGCTTCCTGTACTCTTCTGGTAATTTCACCGGTCATCGTTCGTGTCTGATTACTGCTCTTTGTGACATCACTGAGCTGTGCCTTGACCTGTGACACTTCTTCAACCAACTCTCCGGTCGCCTGATTCTGCTCTAAGGATGCCTGGTGCAGCTGCCCGGACTGCCCGCTCAATTCTTCTGACATGCTGGCAAGCCGGGTCGCTGCGTCCCGGAAGCCCGATATTGTCTGGTTCATAGACTGAAGTATGGTGCCAAGGCTATTTCGAATCAGTGCAAAATCTCCTTTATACTGCACCTCCGGCTCAACCCGCAGATTTCCGCCGGCAACACCGCTCAATACTTGACGAATATCTGATATGTAACGATTTACGCTTTCTACCGTATCGGTCAGCGTTCTGGTCATGATCTCCAGCTCATCCCCTGTCCGAACATGCGTCACTTCTGTATGCAGGTCCCCATCGGAAAGAGAAATCATCCGGCTTGTCACATTCTTAACCGGTTTAGAAATTGATCTGGCCATCTTTAGAATCAATAACACGGAAACCAACAGCACTGCCAGAGTACATGCGCCTGCTATCATAATTGCCTTGTTAATCAAGCTGTTATAATCCGACTCCGGTACCTGAATGACCAATGCCCACTGCGTCCCGCGAATAGGTGAAAATGCTGCCAGCACCTTCTGTCCGTCAATGGAAAACTCCGTTGCTCCTGTCTCCCCCGTGGTCACGCTCTTAATTGCCTCTTCACTGCCACCGCTTAGCTCCAACAGTGTACTTCCAGATATAACTTTGGATTGATCGGGATGCCCCGTAACAATGCCTTCACGGTTAACCATATAAGCCATACCGTTTTTTCCTATATTAATACTGCTTAACACATCGTGCAGTGCATCATATTTATAAACGCCAACTAAGTAAAGAGCCGTTTCACCGTACTCTTTCACCGGCATGCCTATCATGATACCCAATTGATTCTGAAAAACCGTGCTGGTATAAATCGTCAGATTGTCCGTTTGCTGCAAAAGAGACAAAAATCCACTGTCCAAACTTTCCGGTGCGCCATCTATTCCCTGAACCAGGCCTCCGCTCAGATTATACAGAGCAATCGCACGAAATTCATAAATCTCTGCCGCTTCTGCCAAGACAGCCTCCCGGTCCTCTTCTATTTCCCTGATAACAGCTCCTGAAGCTGCTGTCGTTCCGGCCCCGTCGCCAGCTATGCTCATCCTGGAATCTCCGGCCAGAGTCATCATTCGATCTGCCAGCATATGAATATTTGCTTCCACCGTCTTTGCAGACTGCCTAGCCATAGGCTGTAAACTGTCCAGCAAAATGCTGTTTGCCAATGATTGCATGGAAAGCGTCATAATCACGCAGCATACTGCCACCAATAGCAAAATATTCAGCGTTGTGTTTCTTAATATTCGTCCGTTAAGACTCTTCCTCAATTTACGTCCAAAGCAGGATTCCTGCTGTTCAACTACCATGTTCAAATCGCTCCTTTTCTCGATTTTTATAACATTGCCCGCTAAAATAACAAATAAAGCAAAAGCCCATTTGATCCTCGTTCAAAATTCTGAACAAATTCCTTTGCCAGGGGACAATAGGCTTTTTAAGCTGCTATAACATGGATTTTCAAAGAAGAAAATTCCTTTATAAAATCAACAAAATGTAAAACTTACTTATAATACTTCAGGTAATCCTTGATGTCATCATTGGTAAATCCGGTCATGTACCAGTCTCCGCCAATCTTTACCAGCAAATATTGGGTCCTTCCCGGGTTTATGTCATAATCCTTATCTCTGTCGCCATCCTCATAATACTCTGCCTTAACCTTTGCCTCCAAAATAGCAAATTCCTTGATCTTGTCCGCGTCACAGTCGAAGTAATCCTCCATCAGCTCTTGTGCCCACTCGAACTCCTTATTACTCTTCTTGATCTTCTTTACGCTCTTGATGTCAATAGAGACTTTATACTTGATGCCATCGTCCTTCATATCCTCTTTTTCATCTTCACAATCGTCCTTGGTATCCTCGTAATCGTCCTCATAGTCATCCTCGTCATAGAGATCCAAAGCCTTCTGTGCCTTTTTGGCGGTAATGGCATTGTTCCACACCTTCTTAAAATCGCAGCTATAAACACCCGTTACATACGCTTTAAACGCTTTCTTGGGCGAGCTGCCAAAGAGCAGATTACAGAACACGATCAGCAGTACAAGAGCTGCCACCGCAGCAGCGCCGATCACCACCAGCTTCTTTGCATTGCCGGATCCCGATCCCTGAGGCTTCCCGCCATTAGGATTCACAGGAGCCTGGGCCGCCTTGGGAGTTTCTGCTGCCTTAGGTGCTTCTGCCGCTGCCGGTGCAGTCTGTGCTGCTTCCCCGGCGGCTTCCCCTGCCTTGGGTGCTTCTGCTGCGGTTTCCGCTGCTTTCCCGAACGCTTCCGCCTCCCTGGCAGCTTCCGCCGCATCCGTCTGCGCTTCTTCTGCCTTTGGCGCCGCAGTCTCACCGCAGGGCGTGCCGCAGAACACACAGAACTTTGTTCCTTCCGGAAGTTCCTTACCGCAATGTTTACATACCATTCTCACTGATCTCCTTATCCTCATTGTGTTTTTTGTCAAAATATCAAATTTATTATAACGTTATCTCCGGGATCTTGTCAATTTTATTTTGTGATCTTCCCTATATCTTCCATGCTGCCCATGACCATCACGCTCTCTTCTTCCGCAAAAACATGATTGGGATGAGGCAGCGGATAGATCTGATTTCCCTTCTTTGTGGCAAGGACGCTGACGTGAAAAGCCGTGCGGATGGAAAGCTCCACCATGCTTTTGCCCAGCCACTTTTTCGGCACCGCTATTTCATAAATACCGATTTCCGGTGTCAGCTCCAGATAATCAAAAATATTGTCTGCGCCAAACTTGATGGCAAGATGCTCCGCCACCTCTCTCTCCGCATAGGACACATAGTCCGCTCCGTTCCTTAAGAGCAGCTTTTTATGCACATCCCTGGTGGCTCTGGCCACAATAAATTTGCAGCCCAGATCCTTCAGCAGTACCGTTACCTCAAGAACCGTCTGAAAATTCTCGCTGATGGCAATCACCGCCAGATCAAAATTGCTGACCCCCAGGGATTCCATAAATCTCTCATCTGTGGCGTCCCCGATCAGAATCTGCTGGATGTCTCCCACCGCGTCGTCAGCCCGGGACTCATTGTAATCCACAGCCAGCACCTGATGCCCGTTCTCCAGAAATTTCTGCGCCATATGACGTCCGAAACGACCCAATCCGATCACTAAAACCGATTTCATAATTCCTCCCTTCCGCCATCCAGACGGCATATTCCACAACCGGCAAAACTAAGTCTTACGCTATCCGACCTGCACCTTTTCCAACGGCAGCCGGGAATTGATTACCCTTCTGTCTGAAGAAAAGGCCAGCAGCATGGTAATAGAACCCACTCTTCCGCACAGCATAAGAAACGCCAGCAGCATTTTGGAAACCATTCCCAGCCCCGGCGTAACGCCCAGGGTCAAGCCCACCGTAGCCACGGCGGATACCGACTCGAAAAACGCAGTTAAAAAGGGCAGCTTTTCCACAACGGATATAACCACTCCCGCCCCCACGCTTAAAATCAGATAAGTCATAAACACGCAGGAAGCCGTCCTGGTAATTCCCTCTTCCATCCTGCGCCCAAACATCTCGATATTCTTTTTCCGCCGGAAGGTTGCAATCACGCTGATACACAAAATCCAAAAGGTAGT
>CAZAMX010000092.1:0-7443 GCA_964486095.1 uncultured Acetatifactor sp.
ACCATCTCTTTCATTCTGCCGGGTTACGGCCTCAAAACAACCATCAGTTGAATTTTCCTGCTTCATTCCCTTTTCCGGTTATTGCGATACCCAGCAAATGGTACTATGATAAATGCAGTACCGGTCAACAACCCCGCTGCAGGCATGTCTACCTGATTCATTGCCCACGGGGATCATCAGAAAGGACAACAGCAATGGAACATTTAAAGACAGGAGAAATCATCTGTAAAAGGCGCAAAGATCTGGGACTGACACAAAATCAACTGGCCACATCCCTCAATGTATCCTTTCAGGCCGTATCAAAGTGGGAAAAGGGTACCGCATATCCGGATATAGAAATGCTTCCGAAGCTGGCAGCGGCGCTGAACACAACGGTTGACGGACTGCTTGGCTACAGCAGCGTAATGACGGATTACGATAAAAGATATGATACACAGGAATACTACTGGGGACTTACGCCTAACCGAATTTGCTATGACATCATGAAGCTGCTTCCGCCCACCAGGCCTTACAGAGTGCTGGATATTGGCTGCGGTGAAGGAAAGGATGCCGTCTTTTTTGCAAAATGCGGCTATGCGGTGACAGCCTTTGATATGTCCGAACAGGGAATTGAAAAGGCCAAAAAGCTTGCGGAGCACAATCAGGTAGATGTCCGCTTTTTCAAAGCCGATCTTTTTGATTACCGGCCTGCTGATGAATACCATATTATATTCAGCAGCGGCGTACTCCACTTTATTCCTCCCGCCCTACGGGAAGAGCTTTGCGAAAGCCTTAAAAGCCACACCCTGGCCGGCGGCATTAACGCCCTGAATGTATTTGTCCAAAAGCCCTTTATTACCCGGGCACCGGACAGCACCAGGGATGAATCCAAACGACATCCCTGGCGCTCAGGAGAATTATTCGGCTACTATCATGACTGGCTTTTTTCCACCTGCAGGGAAGAAATCTTCGACTGCAACAGCGGCGGGAAGCCTCATAAGCATTGTATGGATACGCTGATTGCACAAAAAATATAAACGTGCGCCGCCAAGCGCACCGCTTAAAACGAGGCAGCTTTCCAAAATACAAAGCTGCCTCAAAATTTTCTCCGCTCCTTCAGTTCTCTGTACAGCAGGCAATAGTTTTCATACCTTAATCTGCTGATCCTATTCTGTTCCACTGCGTCACGAACGCCGCAGATCTTCTCCGCCACATGGGAACAACCGCCAAATTTACAGTTTTTTTCATACCCGGCAAATTCCGGATAATACGCGGCAAGCGCTTCCTTCTCCAGATCGAACAGCCCCAAGGAGCTGAAGCCGGGCGTATCCAATATATAAGTATTCTCATCCACGGCGATCAGCTCAGAATGCCTGGTGGTATGTTTGCCCCGTTCAATCCTTTCGCTGATCTGCCCTGTTTCCATAACGGTTTCCGATTGGAGACTGTTGACCAGGGAGGACTTTCCCACACCACTGGGCCCGGCCACTGCGGTGGTTCTGCCTGTCAGGAGCTTTTTCAGTTCCTCGGTCCCCGTCCCCTGCTTTACACTGATCTCCAGCGTCCTGTAACCGCACGCTTCATAGATCCGGCGATACCCTGCGCCTTCGCCTTCCTCGTCTATATCCCGCTTATTAAAACAAATGATACAGGGTACCTTCTGCTGTCCCATCATAATCAAAAAACGGTCCAGCAGATTAAAATTCGGCTTCGGCTTTACAATGGAAAACACCACCAGTGCCTGATCCACATTGGCTACTGCCGGGCGGATCAGTTCGCTGTGTCTGGGAAGCAGCTCACTGATATTTCCCAGACGCTTTTCTTCATCCAGAACGGCAAGCTCCACATCATCCCCCACCAGCGGCTTCCGGCCATCCTTCCGGAACACTCCCCTGGCCTTACATTCATAGATTTCGGCTGTCCCTGCCGTCCCCTGACTGTGTACATAATAAAATCCCGCGATGCCTTTTATGATCTTTCCCTGCATATCTCACGCCCTACTGCGGTGTAAATTCGATTCTTCTGGTAAAGGATTTCGTCTCCGAAGTTCCCGGCTTCACCTCTACCTGATTACCGTCTTCATCCGTTATAAACTCCGGCGGAGTAGTAACCGTATACGTCACCGTAAGCGTCCCTCCCGAAGAAGTCAGATTATTGTGGTTGGTAGCATAGGGAAAGCTTGACGTATTGGTTTCCAAAATCACCAAACCGTCATCTGCCACCAGCTTCAGTGTCACGGTAGAGCCCGTGACATAGTCCGGCGCTTCCTCCATTGTGGGTGCGGCAATGCCCGCATTGCACTTATACAACGTAGGCGAAGGTTCCGACACCGGTTCAGGCCCCAGACTTACCTTGATCTGGATCGCCGTCCCCTCATCTACCTCCAGATCCGGGGAATAGCTCTGATAACAGATCAAATCCTTTGCATAGGTTGAACTGTATTCGTAAGTTACCGTTCCGATCTGCAGTCTGACCTCGTTGGCAACCACTGTTCCGTCCATTTCCGTCAGGCCCAGCAGCTTCGGCACCTTTACTTTCTTATTTTCCTTGCCCAGGCTTACCGTCAGGGTGATCTCGCTGCCCTTTGCTGCCTTGCTTTCCGCAGCCGGAGACTGCAGGGCCACAATCCCTGCTTCTACCGTATCGGAGTATGCCTCCAATTTGGCTATTCTGAAACCCCGGTCCAGCAGAATATTGTACGCCGTCTCATAAGTCTCCCCCGTGACAGAAGGCACCAGCTCAGCCCTGGGGCCCGCGCTGGCTGTCAGCGTTACGGTACTGCCAACGGCGATCTGGGAGCCTGCCGTCACATCCGCGCTGATGACAATCCCCGCCTCCAGGGAATCTGATTCCTCATACTCCACAACGGACTTCAGCCCCAGATCATTCAATTCATTCCTCACGTCCTCTACCTTTTCTCCCCTGACCTTGGGCATGGGTACATAAACAACTTCTTCCGAAGTCGAAGTGTCCGAGGACTCATCGGTACTTGTCTCACCGGTCTGAATGGGACCGTTTTGGCCGGAACTGCCGTTTTCGTCTCCGGTTCCTATCCCATTGATCACCTTCACTACCAGAATAATGAGAATAATACAGATAACAATCCCTGCTGCCACGGCGAGAAACGTAGTTACCCGCTCCATCCGTGGATTATAATCGTAATCATCCCCGTCCTCCGCTTCGTCCTCTCCCTCATACATTGCCTCTGTATCGGAGCGGAGACGCATAAACTCTTCTCTTTCCTGATACTCCTCCTGGTAAGCCGTGCGCTGCTTGATCTGAGCCACCTCGCTCTCGGTGATCATCCTTGTGTCACCGTCCATCTCCAGATCGTTCCGAACCACAAAGTCCTCTTCGGGGTTCACCAGCGACTGCTTTAAATCCGCGATCAGCTCCTGTGCGCTCTGATACCTGCGGTCAGGAGATTTCTGACAGCACTTCAGCACAATGCTCTCCACCACGCTCGGAATCTCCGGCACAAATTCCTTTGGCGAAGGAAGCTCTTCCTGTATATGCTTGATGGCGATAGCCACCGTTGTCTCCCCGTTAAAGGGTACTCTTCCCGTGAGCATCTCAAACATGGTGATGCCCAGGGAATAAATATCACTCTTTTCATCGCTGTAGCCGCCCCTGGCCTGCTCCGGCGAAGTATAATGTACGGATCCCATGACGTTGGAGGTAATGGTATTACTGGTAGCCGCCTTGGCGATGCCGAAATCCGTCACCTTTACCTTTCCGTCTTTGGAAATAATAATATTTTGAGGTTTTATGTCACGGTGAATAATATGATTGTTATGGGCGGCTTCTATGCCCATGCCCACCTGTATGGCAATGCTGACCGCCTCCTTATAAGACAGCCTGGCCTTTTTTTCGATATATTTTTTAAGGGTGATCCCCTCAACAAGCTCCATAACGATGTAGTAGATGCCGTTTTCTTCTCCTACATCATATACATTGACTATATTCGGGTGCATCAGCCCGGCCGCTGCCTGGGCTTCAATGCGAAACTTTGAAACAAAATTAGCATTTTCACTGAATTCCTGCTTTAATACCTTCACCGCCACAAAGCGGTTCAGCTTATGACATTTTGCTTTATATACATCTGACATGCCGCCGGTCCCGATCTTTTCCAGAATCTCATACCGGTCGCCTATCATCATTCCGATTTTAATCATATACGCTCTCCATTCAACCATACTGCCCTGACGGCTGTAATACTGCGGCCGGCCCCTCCTACGTGCCCGGTTCGATCAGTATCACACTGATATTATCCCTGCCGCCATTCTCATTGGCTCTGCGCACAAGCTCTTCCGCCTTCTCCACAATATCTCTGGCGCCGTCCAATACCATGCGGATCTCTTCATCACCTAACATGTTGGTCAGTCCGTCCGTACACATAAGGATCATATCCGACTCCTGCAGATTCACGCTGAAAAAGTCCGTTTTCACCGACTGCTCTGCGCCCACCGCCCGGGTAATGATATTCTTGTCAGGATGGTTTCTGGCTTCTTCTCTGCCCATACCGCCGCTTCGGACCATATCCTCCACCCAGGAATGGTCTCTGGTGATCTGCCGGATTCCATGCCTTCCCACCACGTACAGCCTGCTGTCACCCACATTTGCCACGGAAAGGGTTCTGCCGTCACAGCTGGCCGCCACTACCGTGGTTCCCATGCCCTCCAGCTCAGGCGCCTTCTCTGCACTCTCCTTTACCATTGCGTTTGCCTTCTCCACAGCCATCCTCAATACGGCCTCCGGATCCTTTTGTACGGTGCTGGAAATTTCCTTTACCATGGTCATAACAGCCAGCTTCGAAGCATAATCGCCTGCCTTATGCCCTCCCATGCCATCCGCGACAATAAACAGATTGGGCAGAGGACCTACCGGCACCTCAGAAGTATATACAAAATCCTGATTCAATTTTCTTTTTTTGCCAATATTGGTTACAGAAAACGTCTTGATCACGCTTTAAGGTTCCTCCAAAGTAACAATTCATGAACACTTTCTCATTGTAAAATGTTTCCACCTGTTTTTGTCAAACAACATTTTAGCACACTAAAATGAAAAGGACAAGCCACATAATTTTCGGCTCCGCATTTTTGCCTGCTTATTTCTACATGCTTATTTTTCAGCTTTCTATATTATACCCATCGGGCCTCACAATAACCTTTCCGCAAAACTGTTCAAAATCCGCCTTCATATACTGGAAATTCTTCTTCTGATCCGCATAATAGCTGTTGTTCCTGGCTGCGTACTGTGCCATCCAGTCGTCCAGGTCCCTGTCAGCTCTGTAGGAATATACCATCATGGCCAGCAGAGAAGGACGGTTTTGCTCCTGCCTCAGCTTTGAGTCGATCCTGACGGTGTTTTCCAACAGGGTATCCAGGGATTCATTGTACAGATCCATGTCTTCCTGTACCGCCGCTGCCGTCATGCCAAGATTTTCCGCCACAAAGAATTCAATATTATTCCCGGCCCCCCTCTCGCCGTCCTGAGGAAAGTCAGGCTTATTGCCGGTCTCTGCTTCAAATTTCTGCAGATACTTAAGCATATAATGCTCCAGCAAATCCAGCTTGTCCATGACAACCTGCTTATTTTTTGTACTTAAGCCCTTGTCAATTTCATCAAACAGCAGGCCGTTCCTGTTTCTTACCACCGGCCTGAGCCTGTTCTTAAATTCCCGCAGGAACTCCGCAAACCGGCAGTCCTCCTTCCCCAGCCTTGTAAATCTGTCAAACAGTGTCAAAAATACAAAAGAATCCTTTTTATTAAATATATCTTTAATGTCTTCTGTTATAATATTCTCCAATCTGTGCAGATTTTCTGCAAATATATCAAACTCTTCCTCTGCCGCATTGTCATTTAAGTATTTACAGGCAGACTTCGCCTGTGTCTTCCAGTTATCAAAATGGTTGGTACACATGATCGACTCCACAACAATCCGTTCCACGACGCCCTTGGTTTTTTCATTTTCCGAATAGACACTGTGTTCCAGGAAAAACCTGCTTTCCACAATCCGGCGGATATATCCTGCAAACCGGTCAATATAGGTAAAGGCCTTTTGGTCCGTGTTCATGGATGTATGATTGTTATACCTTTTAATGTATTTGGAAATCTTATTATTATCGCAGTTTTCATGGATCACGGTCTCGATCTGATATTCATTAAATTTCTTCTTCAATTCTTCCGGGAGCTGGTCGAAGGTCTTATTTTTTATATCAAACACCGAATCCTCCCAGGTAACGCTGCCGTCTTCTCTTTTTACCTTCTTTTTATACGGAATCAGGGAATTTTCCAGGGCAGTATTAATTTTGTGCATTCCCCGCCAAAAACTGTTTAAAGCCGTGCTTCTGCAGCCCCCGTCCGTAATATGCAGCTGGGAATTTCCCTCTTCTCCAAGAATAATCGGCGGAATATACTCATCTGTAAGGACCGTAACAATCAGCTCATTGATCTGTTCCCGGCTCCACACCATATGTCTCTGCACGTCCGCATTGTTATCAATATCCCCGTCATTGATCTTTTTTAAAAACATCTCCAATGTATATGTCTGCTTTCTGGGTCTTGCCATCTTAAATTCCTCCCGTTCTTTCTCCGATCTCCACAATGGCTAAAATAACAGGGAAACATTCCGATAAGAATGGATCGCAGCACAGCAATCAGCATATTGCTTTTGGCTGATATGTAATTCCTCCCTGATTTCGTTAGGAAGATAGCCGTTCACGCACAGTCTCAAAACTTCCTTCTGCAGATCCGACAATCTCTCCAAATATTGCAGCGTTTTACTGCTGTATCCCGCCTCGCCTTCCCGAAGCAGTTCCTCCTCCATATTAAAGCTGTCGGCAATCGTATCTCCGATCGTTGCCTCTTCTTCCTCGCTGATCGGTGCATCCAGCGAAACCGATATTCTGTCTGCCTTCCGCTTTTCACGGTTCCTTCTTGTCATCTCCGTCTTAATCTTCCTTGACAAACAGGAATACAAAAACGCCTCGAAGGGCTGTGAGTTGTCATAACGGTTCATAACCTCCGCAAACACCTCATTTGCAAGGGAATAAAAATCATCCAGATCCTTATCCGATAATCCACCGAATTTTAATAGTATTTTATCTACCATCCTATGAAGTTTTTTTGCATTATCCTGATAATATGCAGCTAATATCTGTTCCATATTCATGTACCTTTCCGGGATTGATTTACCCCTTTCTTAATTTCTCTTTTGCTTATTCTGGTTCCTGCTTCGCCTCTTTGTTTCTTTTCCCTCCTTTTCTTATGGCTCTATGCAATTATTTCCATTTCCTGTTGTAACTCAAGTATAGAACGTATGTTCTCATCTGTCAATATATTTTTCGAACAAATGTTTTGATATGTCAGCTCGGTCTCAGCTTATATAAAACAATAAGACATCAGGTGTACCATTTTCCGTACTCAACAATTTTTGTGCGAAACTCTTAAAATTTTTAAAAA
>CAZAMX010000092.1:7453-7671 GCA_964486095.1 uncultured Acetatifactor sp.
CGAAATGTAGAAGTATATATTGTGCCTGTCCCTGATCTCACAAGAAAGGAGATGTAAAAAAACAATGGAAAGGCTCTTTCATCAAATGAAACTCTACAAAACGGATCCCACAAAATTCGGAGGACTTATCTGTCTTGCGGATTTCAACACGGAACACAGGGGGAAAAACCATGCAGGCGGCTCCCCGATCGCCGCTCGTATCCAGCGAGACCAAAGAT
>CAZAMX010000093.1:0-7639 GCA_964486095.1 uncultured Acetatifactor sp.
GGAAGCTTAATTTTTGAATTTGCGATTAACTCTCCTGACTGACTGTATGGATGTTGTTTTTACCTATCTTTTGCAGCAGCCATATGGGAACGACGGTGAAAAAGAAGCTTAAAACCAGCACAATACCGTATTTTACGGCAGTCTCGACAATAATGTCATAGCTCCCCTGCTCCTGAAACAAATTAATGGCGTCACCGATCAGGATGGGGCGGTAAAGCTCCAGGGCCGTCAATCCCAGTACCAGAAACAGGCAGAGGATTACCCGGCTCAGATACGGCTTCATATAGGAGAGAAGTCGCAGTAAAACGCTTCCCTTATAAGTGGATTCCATTTTGTCTTCCTGCATAATATCCTCATTTCCGTGCCGCCCAGGGTACGTGTTCAACCCTTCCGGCGTATGTTTTCTTGCGGTTCGTTGTTTTGGTCCCCCGGTTTCGTACCCGGTACTTTGGAACGTAAAGTAAAGCAGCGCTGCGTCTTGTGGTGTCAGGTACTTTTCTGCAGCTGCTGCTCCAACTGCTGCTTTTCGTTAATATGAGCATAAAAGCCGCCCAGTGCTGCCAGTTCGTCGTGAGTGCCGTACTCCGTCAGCTCGCCGTCTGTCAGCACAGCAATATGGTCCGCTTTCTGCAGGGTGGAAATGCGGTGGGCGATGACGATGGTGGTTTTGTCCCTGCGCAGGCGCAGCAGATTTTCCAGGATCTGCTCTTCCGTGTCCGTGTCCACTGCAGACAGAGAATCGTCCAGAATCAGTACGGCGGAATCCTTCAACAGTGCTCTGGCAATGGAGCTTCGCTGCTTTTGTCCGCCGGATAGGGTGACGCCTCTTTCGCCCACCAGAGTCAGGTAATTTTCGGGGAAGCCCATAATATTGTCATGGATACAGGCATCCTTTGCTGCCTGGTGAATGCTTTCCCGCAGCTCCGGATGCTCCTGAATACGCTCATCCAGGCCGAAGGCAATATTTTCCTCCAAAGTATCCGAAAACAGGAAATTCTCCTGGGGAACATAGGCCATATCTCTGTGAAGAATGCTTAAAGGAATCTCGTCTATGGGTTTTCCGTCCAAAAGCAGCATTCCCTTCTCACAGTCATAGACTCGCAGCAGCAGGTCCGCCAGGGAAGATTTTCCGCTGCCCGTACGTCCCAGGATACCCAGCATTTCGCCGGGGCGGATGTGCAGGTTAATATTTTTTAATACGGGCAGTTCGCCGTCCGGATAAGTAAAGGTAAGATTTTCAAGCCGGATGTCCCCGTCCAGGTGCAGCTCGCAGTCCTTGGAGAGCGGAGAATCCATATCCACAATATCCGGCTCTTCACGGAAAATAGCGGCTACCCGGTGGAAAGCGGCTGCCGCCTGACTGAAGGTATTGACACAGTCTCCGCAGGCGATCATGGGCCAGACCAGCATGCCGATATAGGAATTAAAGGCCACAAACTGGCCGATGGATACCTGACCGTCCAGTACCATCTTGCCGCCGAAAACAAGAGTCAGCAGGAGGCTTAAGCCCGTAACCATATCCAGCGCTGCTCCGAAGATGGCCTGGAGCTTTGCCACGGAGAGATTCTTTTCCATATTGCTGCGGCTGGCATCCTGAAAAGCCTTGAAATCGGCGTCTTCCTGAACAAAGGCTTTTAAAACCCGGATACCTGCAAGACTTTCCTGAGCCTTGTCAGACAGGTAAGAAAATGCCTCCTGCCGCCTGGTCTGACGCTTTTTCTGTTCGGTGCCGTAATAGTAGCAGCCAAAGGCAACCAGAGTCAGGGGAACAAAGGCCAGCAGGGTCAGCTTAAGGTCCACATAGAAGATCATTTTGAAAAGCACCATGATTGTCATGACCACAGCGTCAAAGGTAGTGATGACAGCCATGCCCGCCGCCTGGCGAATAGCCTGCAGGTCATTGGTAAAATGGGCCATCAGATCTCCTGTCTTGTGACTGTTGTAAAAGCGGGCGGAAAGAGTCTCTAAATGTCCAAACAAGTCGTTGCGCATTTTATACTCGATGCCGCGGGAAGCGCCAATGATAAAAAAGCGCCAGCCGAAGCGGCCTAACATCATGGTAAGGCCGGCCAGAAGAATCTTCAGCAGTATGGGTTTTACGCCTTCGAAGCCGAAGGCACCCGTTGTCAGCCCGTCAATAATTTCGCCGGTGTACTGGGGAATATAAAGACTCGCCAGATCTACCAGCAGGAGGATGATGACACCGAATAAATAATGCCATTTGTAGCTCCATAAATAGGGAAGCATGGATAATTTTTTTTGCTCTGTTTCACTCATGATACTTTCCTTTGCTGCAGCAGCATATTTTGGAACAACAACATAACCTTGGCGTCCTTTACGTGGTCGTTCCGTCAGAAGCCGTCACGGAAGCCAGCAGCTGAAGAAACGCCGAGTTCCAGTAAATGGTGACCTCGTTGGTGGAGTAGCTTCCCGTCATATCCACCAGGCATCTTGCCGGGGCGGGAGCCGTCTTATTTGTAAACATACTTTTGATGGTTTCGTCTGCGATCCAGCTGCAGGGGCCGCCGGAAAGCATGCCGGGCATAGCCTTGCCGAGGAATCCGGAGGGCCTGTGGTGAGGATGCTTGACGGCATCGGTTCCGCAGCCTGTAACGAAGCACAGGCCCAGACAGTTGCGTCCCAGGAGATAATGGAGCTGTGGCGCAGCGGCATCCAGATATTTCTGTTCTCCGGTGAGTTTCCAGGCGTCATAGAGATGCAGACCGTTGTTCGCTGCATTCATATTACTGCCCCAGATATACTGCCCTGCGGTCAGGGCGGTACCGTAGCCGTCGTTTTCGGCTGTTTTTAAAAGATCGTCCGCAAGAGAAAGCATGGCTTGACGAATGGATGCTGTTAAGCTTTCGTCTACCGGACGCTTGGTGTTTAGATAGGCAAGATTGCCATAGCTTCCCATGTCGGCCCAGCCATATCCCTGATAAATCTTTTCCCGGGCAATGGCCTCGAAATCATCCCGGTACTGCTGATCCCCGAAGGCGTGATACAGCTCTGCCGCAGCCCAATAACGTTCGTCTGTATCACAGGAGTCACCGTATTCTCCGGTGGTAATCTCCTGAGGGTTTTTAAAGCCGCCGGTCAGCTCCATTCCCTGCATGGCTTCATATGCCTTTTTGGAGGCTGCTTCCAGTCTGCGGGCATAAGCTTCGTCATATTTTACATAGAAGCGCACCGCCATGGCACACACTGCCGCAAAATCCCCTGTGGCGGTGACGGAGACGGGGCTTAACAGCATTTCTTCCGTCTCTTCCTCCGGCATGATAAAGGAGCAGAAATTACGGCAGGATGCCTTATGATACAGGGCGCCGTCTTCCCGCTGCATTTTCATCATCCAGTCCAGCTCGTATTTCAGTTCTTCCAGATAATCGGGAAGAGCAGAAGCGGCTCCTGTATTTTCAGGACATTGATAACTGCCGCAAAGGGCATCGTTTCGCTCCGCCGCATAGAGAAGCTGTGCTACGGCCATAGCGCCCGGGCCCACATAGCGGCCGTAGTCGCCGGCATCGTGCCAGCCTCCGGTTACATCTTTTGTTTCCACGCCCTGGAAAACATGGCCGATCTGGGTGTGGCAGGCCTTGTGCCCATAGATTCCCGCTGCCTCCCGGGGAATGTTATATCCGCAGCGCTGGAGATAAAAGAAAGCCATGGATTTCCGAAAGGTATCCGCATAAGCGTTTTCGCTCACGGCAAAGGTGTCGGACTCACCTAAGCCCTCTGCGGTAATGTAGTAAAGCCCGCTTTCCGTGACCGCAGAAAAGTCGCCGATATAATTTGTTTCGCCTGCGGAAGGGTTTTCCACCCGCCGGTCAGCCCTTCCGCTGTACACGCTGGTTCCGCAGCTTTTTACTACGGTAAATGATAGGGGCTGATCGGTACGGAAGGTGACCTGCTTCTGCATATTGGGCAGGTAGCCGCACTGGTTTACAAAAATGTTTTTATACATAGGAAACCTCATTTCCGGAGCCTGTTTTGCGGTATGCTCCACGGAGCTATTATAACATTTTTTGCCGCGGCTGCCTAGAGAGATTAAGAGCATTCCTGGCAAGGCCCCTTTTATAAAATTTTAAGCCTGCAGCGGCGTTTCTTCAAAAATGCGGATGCCGTCTTTGGATAATGCTTCAATAATCCGTATAATTGTCTGGAAATCAGAAATTAAATCTTTGGAACAGATCTCGGCCTTTTCATAAATCTGCTGTAAATCCTGGCTGCGTCCGGAGCGAATAGCGGCAATCATTTCTGTTCCATAAGAATGGAAGGTTTTATGTTTTCCCTCCAGCTCTTTCCAGACTGTGGTAATCTGCGGATTAACCGGCTTGAACGTATAATAAAAATGGCCCAGTCCACATTTAGTACAATCCGTCTGCAAAACCTTTAGCGCACCGCTCCGGGCCATTTCGTGCAGGGTATTCAGCCAGCTGCGGTGTGCGTCAATTGCGCTGTTCATGCAGTTGATAACAATATGATTATCCAGCATATAAAAGGCATCCTGCACCATGCAGCCCATAATTTTTGTGGATTCCGTCAGCTGCTTTTCGATCATTTTTGAGGGTTCCACAAGCTCTGAAATGGATTGGCTGGAAACTTTGAGCGACTCCGTATTGCTGTGCAGAAGCTGGCATTCGCTGCTAACGTACTGCATTTGATTGTCCATCTCATTCATGGAGCTGCTGATTTCTTCACTGACTGCAGCGAGCGAGGAGACGGCATCATTAATATGGTCCATACTTTTGCGGTTGTTTCCGGTAATTTTCCACACGTTCTGAATATTTTCATTGATATGCTCCAGTTCGGCTACTGTCGTGTCAACGCTTTCGGAACTTTTATGGGAGGCTTCCTGGATCGCATCTACAAAGGTGCCCATGCGCTTTGTCAAAGATTTTGTCTCTTCCGCCAAAGCACGGATTTCCTCTGCAACAACGGAAAATCCCTTTCCGGCTTCCCCGGCCCGTGCCGCTTCGATGGAAGCATTTAACGCCAAAAGATTTGTCTGGGATGAGATGGAATTGATGGCTCCTACTACTTTTGTCATATTGTCCATGACTTCAATCAGCCCATGAAGATCGTTCTTCATTTCCTGGGCGGTGGAAATTGCAGCATTGGAAAGTCCGGAAATGGAGGTCAGTTCGTTTTCACAGTTGCGGATGTCATCCATCATGCTGCCGGCTTCATCGGAGACCTCGATGATGGTTGATGTCAGGTTCTCATGTGCCTTTGATACCTCCGAAGTAATTCTTGCAGTGGAGTCTGCCGCTTCATTGATCGTTGCTGCCGCTTCGGTAATCGAAGTGTTAATCTGATCGATAATGGCGGCGTTGGTTTCCAGCGTTAAATCCATGGCGCTCATGCGAATAACGGCATCCATACACTTTGTAGCCGTCTGCTCGAATTCACCGCGTCCCTTCATCAGGCGCTGATGAATATCGTTGAGTGCTCCGTTTCGGGTATCGTAGTCCATGGGCACTAGTCTGGAAATGGATTCAATTGCTGTGAGGGCTCCTTTTTTTCTGATTTTCATAGTTATATTCCTTTCCTTAACTAATGTGTAAGAACTAATGATATAAACTTTCACATTCTTCGTTCAAAATTGTGCAGATAATAGTACTCCACCCGACTGGATGGAGTACAAAAAACAGCAATTTTCTTTATGCACCTTAAAGCAGCTCTGCAGATGGCGTAAACGCACTGCCTGCGTGTGCAATATTGGTATGTTCTGACAGTTCCTCGCTGATTGTGCACAGGTCGTCCACGGATAAGCCGTGAATATCCGCATTGCCGGTAATTCTGGCAAAGGTCTTTAATTCCTCCGCCGAGCAGCGCAGATAATTTTCCACACGCTTTGCCGCCGCGTCTATATGTAATCGTTCACGCAGCTTCTCATCCTGCGTTGCCACCCCCACCGGGCACATTCCCGTACCACAGATACGGTACTGCTGGCAGGCCGCCGCTACCATAGCCGCCGAAGCAATCGCAACGGCGTCGGCGCCCATGGCAATTGCCTTTGCAAAATCAGAAGAAACCCGCAACCCTCCCGTGATCACCAGCGCAATGTCCGAGCCCACCGTATCCAGATATTTTCTGGCACGGTAAAGCGCATAGATCGTAGGAACACTGGTGGAATCCCGTATGATGGAAGGAGATGCTCCTGTCGCCCCGCCGCGTCCGTCTATTGTAACGAAATCGGGTTCGGCATAGACGCAGTACTCCAGATCCCGCTCAATGCGCCCGGCGGCAATTTTGATGCCAATGGGTCTGCCCTCGCTCCGCCATCTAAGCTCGCTCACCAGATTTTTCAGATCAACCGCATTGTTGATCCCCGGAAACCTGGAAGGACTTATAACATCCTTGCCCAGCGGTTTGCTGCGGATTTCTGCAATTTCAGGCGTTACCTTGCTGCCCGGCAGGTGTCCTCCCATGCCCGGTTTTGTACCCTGGCCGATTTTTATCTCAATGGCGTCGGCGGTTTTCAGGTTTTCATCCGTGACGCTGTAGAGATTTGGCACATACTCAAAGATGTATTTATAAGCCGCCGCTTTTTCTTCCGGCAGGATACCGCCTTCACCGCTGCACATTGCAGTACCGACTGCCGCGCTTCCTTTTGCCAGCGCAATTTTAGTCTCCCGGGAAAGCGCGCCGAAGGACATATGGGAAATATACACCGGCATATCAAGCACCATGGGCTTTTTGGCATTTTTGCCGATGACGGTTTTCAGGGACACTTCTGCATGTTCATCCAAGGGCATTGGATTTAACTGTGCCCCGAGCACAAGCACGTCATCCCAATTTGGCATTTTCATCTGCGTGCCCATTGCCTCAATGGCTGATTTCCCCGTAAGGGCCATTTGATGAATTTCTTTCATGTAGCGATAACCGTCGTCCGTTCGGCGGGTTTCCTCAGGATAATTCAAGTCCGGCCCTTCAGGGTTTACGGAAGCGGGCTGTCTTGTGGGTTCGGGCGGCACAATGTCGGATTTCGGGGAGTCTTCCTGGGCCCTGAATTTTTCCGGCGGCTGTTTGCATACCGGACATTCCGTCAGCTCGGAAAATGGTTTTCCCTCTTTTTCCTCGTCGTACACATATCCGCAGATGCTGCATTTATAGACCATGGCATATACCTCCTTGTCTTGTGAATTGTAAAAGCTTTGAGAGTATCTTAATTATAATA
This sequence comes from uncultured Acetatifactor sp., assembly GCA_964486095.1. Taxonomy (GTDB): domain Bacteria; phylum Bacillota; class Clostridia; order Lachnospirales; family Lachnospiraceae; genus Acetatifactor. Next base: position 7,181 of record CAZAMX010000093.1, read on the forward strand.
TATCTTCTCATCCTTGTCGAGAATATCCCAATGCTGTTACAATTTGTTTTGAAGATAGATGCTTTTTCGTCTTCCTCCTGTTCCGACGGTTTGGTTTGTTCCGGCAGTATTTCCCTTTTTAAAGCGCAAAAGCCTGTCATGGAGCAGATTTTGCTGGCATTTTTGGCGTAACTACGCTAGAATAAAGGAGACCTGCAATTGGAGGATATGAAACGTGAAGAATTTTGACAACATACAGTTAATCAGGCCGGACAAAAGGTATTTCAGGCAGTATAAAGAAATGATGGATGAATGGAACATGGAGGGTTCCCGTATTGCACCCTGGCCGTTACATATGAAATACCATACGGAGCAGTTTTTCCGTGAAATGCTGGAGAGGATGGAAGACGTAGAAAACGGTATCAACCTGGGGGAATTTGCGTCGTCCTCCACATATTGGTTATATGACTCGGCGGCAGA
>CAZAMX010000094.1:0-7619 GCA_964486095.1 uncultured Acetatifactor sp.
CGAAGACGTCAGCCCTGGCACATGGAGCATCTCGACCGCGATGCGATTGCAAAGGAGGCATACAAAATGAGTACTAAGATGGTTCAGTCCAGAACACATAATTGTAATGAACTGCGCATAGAGAATGCAGGAGAAAAAGTCACCCTTGCAGGGTGGTTTGAAAACATCAGGAAAGTGAGCAAAAATCTGGGTTTCCTCATTCTGAGAGACTTTTATGGGACAACTCAGGTGGTGGTGGAGACGGAAGAAATCATGGAGGTTGTAGACGGTATCAATAAAGAGTCTACCATTTCCGTGACGGGAACGGTCAGGGAGCGTTCCAACAAAAATAAGGAGCTGCCCACCGGCGAGATCGAGGTGGTGCCGGAAAAAATCGAAATTTTGGGGAAGTGTATTTACAATGCCCTTCCCTTCGAGATTAACCAGTCGAAGGAAGCGGACGAGAATGCCCGTCTGAAATATCGGTATCTGGACCTGAGAAATCCGGAGATGAAGAAAAATATTGTGCAGCGCAGCCGGATCGTGGCGGAGCTTCGCAGGCGCATGAATGAGCTGGATTTCATGGAGATTACTACGCCCATTTTAACCTGCTCTTCCCCGGAGGGGGCAAGAGATTATCTTGTGCCCGCCAGGAATCATCCCGGTCGTTTTTATGCCCTGCCGCAGGCGCCCCAGCAGTTTAAGCAGATTCTGATGGCCTCCGGCTTTGATCGTTATTTTCAGATTGCTCCCTGCTTCCGGGACGAGGATGCCAGGGCGGATCGTTCTCCCGGAGAGTTTTACCAGCTGGATATGGAGATGGCCTTCGCTTCACAGGAGGATGTGTTCTCCGTGATCGAGCAGGTACTTCCTCCTGTCTTTGAAAAATACGGTATTTACAAAACGGCCAGTAAAGCGCCCTTTGTACGGATTCCTTATTCCGAAGCCATGGATAAATACGGCTCGGATAAGCCGGACTTAAGAATCGACCTGGTGCTGACAGATGCTACGAAGCTGCTTGCGGACTGCGGCTTTGCTCCCTTTGAGGGGCAGACCGTGGAGGCGGTGGTGGTGGAGGGCTTTGCTGCCACTCGCAAGCAGATTGACGCCATCTGCGCCGAGACGGAGGTGCAGACCGCACGTAAGGCTTACTGGTTTAAGATGGATGAGAACGGGGAGCTGACAGGGGGGATTGCCAAATTCCTGCAGGAGAAAAAAGAAGCGGTGATCGCGGCCTTAAGTTTAAAGAAGGGGGACTTTGTGGGCCTGGCGGCAGGTAAACCGGGGGAAGCAAAAAAGACAGCAGGTGTATTACGAAAGCTCCTGGGCGCGGCGGATGAAAAGCATATGCAGAAGGACTGCTATGAATTCTGTTGGATTGTGGATTTCCCCATGTATGAGATCGGAGAAGAGTCCGGAGAGCTGGAATTCTGTCACAATCCCTTTTCCATGCCCCAGGGGGGCTTAGACGCCCTGAAGAATCAGGATCCCCTGGAGATTCTGGCCTATCAGTATGATCTGGTGTGCAACGGGGTAGAGCTGTCTTCCGGCGCAGTACGGAACCATGATCCGGAAATCATGATTCAGGCATTTGAGCTGGTGGGACTGGGAGAAGAGGATGTGAAGGCGAAATTTCCCGCCATGTACAATGCGTTTTGTTACGGTGCGCCCCCTCATGCAGGGATTGCGCCGGGGGTTGACCGTATGATTATGCTGATCTGCGGCGAAGAGAGCATCCGGGAAATCATTCCCTTCCCCATGAACAAGAATGCCTGCGATGTGATGATGGGAGCGCCGGGGCCGGTGGAGGAACGCCAGCTGCAGGAGCTGCATCTGAATATTGTCGGTGAAAAGGAATGAATATAGCCATCGTGGAGGATGAAGAGGTACACAGCGGTCTGCTCCGTCAATACATTTTAGCCTGGGGAGAGGCGCGGAAGAAAACGGTTCATGCTTGTATTTACGAAAATGCCGAGAGTTTCCTGTTTACGCTGGAGGACAGTGCGGCGGATGCCGTATTTGCGGATATTCAGATGCCGGGAATGAACGGCATGGAGATGATACGCAAGCTGCGGGAAAAGGACAGCAAAATGCCGGTGGTTTTTACCTCGGGGCTGTCCGATTATCTCCAGGAAGGATATGAGGTGCAGGCACTGCATTATCTGCTCAAGCCCATATCGGCGGAAAAGGTTTTTGAGTGTATGGACAGGATCTGCAGCCAAAAGGACACCAGAAAGTTGTATACCGTAAGAACCCTGAGCGGCATGTCCAGGCTGGATCTTGAGAAGGTCAATTACTGTGAGGCGGAGGGGCATTACAGCAGATTCGTGATGACGGACAGATCTCAGGTCCGGGCGATGAAGAGTATTTCCGAGCTGGAAGGCGAGCTGCCGGGAGAGGCGTTTGTCAAGTGCCACCGCTGTTATTTATGCAATTTGGAAAATGTGAAGCAGATTGTGGAGGACAGCATCATTTTTGACAACGGAGAATCCGTTCCGGTCAGCAGGAGGCTGTACAGGGAGTGTAATAAGAGATTCATAGAGTTTTACAAAAGTTTGTAGGCATGGAGACTTAAAATGATAGTTCTTTGGATAGCGGTGGGAGCGGCTGTGCTTTTGGGACTGCTGCTGGGCGGCAGGGTTTACCTTGTCCGGCTGGTGGACAGACGGATCGGCAGGTATCAGAATGACCTGCTGCAGAGGCACTGCGAGGAAGTGGATAATATGTATCGGCAGACCAGGGGCTGGCGGCATGATTATCACAATCATATCCAGACCATGAAGGCGTATCTTACCATGGGAGAAACGGAGCGGCTGGGGAAGTATCTGGACCGGCTGGACGAGGATCTGAGTACGGTGGACACGGTAGTCAAGACGGGAAACGTGATGATTGATGCCATACTTAACAGTAAGCTGTCCCTGGCGAAGGCAAAGAACATTGCAGTGGAGGCGAAGGCGCTTGTCCCTGCCAGCCTGGATATTTCGGAGATAGACCTGTCGCTGATTATCGGTAACCTGATGGATAACGCCATGGAAGCCTGCCTGCAGATCAGGGAGGAAGAGAAGCGGTTTATCCGGGTTTATATCGACGTTATGAAGGGACAGCTGTATATCTATGTGATGAACGCCGTAAACGGACGGCCGGAGAAGAGGCGTAAGGAGAGCCGCTCGGAAGAAAATTCCCGGGAAGAAGGACAGCCCGGGGAATATCGCTCCACCAAGGCGGGCAGAGCCCACGGCTTCGGGCTGATGCGGATCGATAGGGTCGTGGAGCGATATAAAGGCTATATTGACAGGCAGGATGAGGAAAATGTATTTGCCACGGAGATCCTGCTGCCACTGGTGCACGAATGAAACCATTCGTGCATTTTTTTGTTTTGGGAGCGTGGGGAATGTTATACTGTAAACATCCTGTGGCAGCAGGATAAAAAGAGGGCAACGGGGATTATGCAAAAGCGTAAGGAGGTTGAAAAGCTTGAAACAAGCGGAATCACAGTATCAAAAGCACTACAATATTTTTCAGAACATAGGCTATTACTTCAAGTATTACAGGCAGAGCATTCCCGCCTTTCTGTGGCTGTGTCTGGTGGAAATTGTATTTGGCGCGGTAACTCCACTTTTCGGGATTTATTTGCCCAAGCTGGCGGTGGATCTGGCCACGAAGGGGGTGACCTGGCAGCGGATGTGGCTGACTGTGGGAATATTCGGAATCCTGTGTTTATGCGCCCGGGTGGCGGCAGCGGCCAGTGAGACGGGGAAGTATTTCCTGTACAATACCAGACGGAATGAACTGTTAGCCAAGGTATTCCTGAAAACCCTCCGGGTGCCTTACCGCCATGTAGAAGAGGGGGAGACCAAGGATCTGTACTGGAAGGCCATGGGGATCATTAATCAGGGAGACTGGAGCGCTCTTCATAAAATAACCTACGGAACTATTAATATTATCCGAAATGTGCTCAGCTTTCTGCTGTACAGCACCGTGTTAAGCTTCTTAAATCCTCTGGTGGCGGCACTGCTGATTTTATTCGCGTTGGTGCAGTATGTCATCAGTCTTCGCAAGATCAAATATATGGAGAGATTCCGGGGGGAAGAGGGGGATCTGGATAAAAAGGAATCTTATGTTTTATACAACGCCATGGTCAATCAGGCCGCTGCCAAGGACATCAAAATCTTCGGGATGAACAGGTGGCTGAACAGGGAGAAGGATATTCTGATGGACAGGCGCAGAAGGCTGGAGCAAAGAAAAAGCCGGGCAGATTATTTTTTTTGGCAGGCAGGGAGCCTGCTGAATCTGGGGCGGGACCTGTTTGCTTACGGCTATCTTTTAAGCCAGGTGATTGAGGGAGCAGTGGGTCCGGGAGAGTTTGTGCTGTACTTCGGAGCGATCACCGGATTTTCAGGATTTGTAGGGAGCATCATGGACAGCCTGGCCGAGCTGCGCAGCGGCTCTCTGGAAACCAATTACTATCGGGCCTATATGGAGCTGCCGGAGGAGGACAGGAAGACGGGAACGCGGCATATCTCGGAATTGTCCAGGCCTCTTTCCCTTGAATTTAAGGACGTGTCCTTTGCTTATGATAAAACGGCGGAGAAAAAAATATTTGATCATTTTAACCTGAAGATCAGTGCCGGGGAAAAGCTGGCGCTGGTGGGCGTCAACGGAGCAGGTAAAACCACTTTCGTGAAGCTGCTTACCGGCATGTACGAGCCGGATGAGGGCAGTATCCTCATAAATGGGGTGGATCGAAACGAATTTCCCAGGGATGAGCTTTATCGATTGTTTTCCGCCGTTTTTCAGGAGCCCTTTCTTTTGCCGGTGACGGTGGCGGAGAATCTGACCTTTGAGAAGGATTTCGACAGTGACAGGGCCTGGGAAGCCTTAGAGCGCGCGGGTCTGGCGGATAAATTCCGGGAGAAGGGCGTGAAGCTGGATACTTTTTTTGACAAGGACATGGATGAGAACGGAATCGAGCTATCGGGGGGAGAGGAACAGAGATTTCTGCTGGCCAGGGCTTTGTATAAGGACGGCCCCATCCTGGTGCTGGATGAGCCCACGGCGGCTTTAGACCCTATAGCGGAATCGGAAGTTTATGATAATTATAACCGATACTCCGATAACAAGACGGCAATTTTTATTTCTCACCGGCTTGCCAGTACGCGGTTTTCGGACCGGATTGTGCTGTTGGGGGAGGGCGGGATCCTGGAAGAGGGGAGCCATCAGGAGCTGATGGAGCTGCACGGGGCCTACGCGGAAATGTTCGAGGTACAGAGCCGTTATTATGCCAAGGATAAGCTGGAAAAGGAGGCGTTTTAGGAATGCTGGAGGAATCGAAGCTTTTGGAAAAGCTGCCGTTAAAGCAGCATATTGACAATATCAGGCGGGTGATGAAGCTGATCGTGAGTCTGGATAAAAGCTATGTGCCCTGGAATGCTGTTTCTGTCTTTTTATCCGCTGTCTTAAGCTATGGGGGCATGATTTTGTCCGCCTATGTACTGAACAGAATTGCAGGAGGATTTGCCTTTGCCGAGCTGTTTGAAAAGGTCATTTTAGGAGTGGCACTTTTAAGCCTGGGAGGCTCTGTTTTGAGTATCCTCAATAGACGGATAAATATTAAGAGCCAGATGATCGGAGAGAAATATCTGGCGCTGCAGCAGGAGAAGATCATGAACATGGATTTTTCCATGATCGACAGTCCCAGGCTGAAGGAGATGCGGGAGAGAATCCGTCTGGACAATAACTGGGGGGCCGGAATTTTCACCGTATTCTGGTGCGGAAAGGGTGTGCTGGAGGCCTTCGTCAGGATTGTCGGGGCGGTCATCATCGGCATTCCCATCTTTTCCTATTTTCAAAAGGAGGATTTGGGCTGGCTGTGGGCAGTGCTGCTTCTGCTTTGTCTCATACTGGGAATCGGTTTAAAGCTCTATCGGCATTTTCAGAATATGGAGCATTATGTGATGTTTCATGTGCCCACTGCGGAGGAGAAAAAATTTCTGTGGAATTATGTGTGGGATTTTGCTTACGGATCCTGGCATTACCGCTACGGGAACGGAAAGGACGTCAGGATTTATAACAGCTATGATGTGATGAAGAAATGGACCTATGACAAGCTGCAGAGCAAGGAATTCTTTGATTATACCATTAAGCGGCCGGGCATAGGAGATGCAGGCAGCAACGGCATCCAGACGGCCTTGTATGTACTGACCCAGATAGGAGCTTACGGGATTGTGATTATGGCAGCCCTGAAGGGGAATATGCCGGTGGGATCCCTGATTTTGTATGCGGACTGTCTTGCCAACATTATGATCCAGGCGGTATATGTGGTGACGGCCAGTCTGGATTTAAGTTTAGGGGCCAGAAAGCAGGTGGGAATTTTAGAGCTGTTGGAGCTTTCCGATGAGATGTATAAGGGCTCACTGCCTATGGAAAAGCGAAGCGACAATGAATATCGCATTTCGTATCGCAATGTTTCGTTTAAATATCCGGGAAGCAAGGAATCCGCGCTGAAAAATTTTTCCCTGGAATTTAGGGTGGGAGAGAAGCTTGCCATCGTAGGCAGGAACGGTTCGGGCAAGACAACCATGATTAAGCTGCTCTGCAGGCTTTACGATCCCGACGAGGGGGAAATTCTGGTAAACGGCGTGGATATAAGGAAGTTCCGGCATGACGAGTATGCAAAGCTTTTTTCCGTGGTATTTCAGGATTATGTACTCTTTTCCCTGATGCTGGCGGAGAACATTGCCGCGGATAAGGAATACGACGGGGAGAAGGTGCGGCGCTGCCTGGCGGACGCAGGGTTTGGCGAACGGCTGGAGAAAATGGGCGAGAAGGGAATCGAAAGCTATTTATACAAGGATTATACGGATGAAGGTATTGAGATCAGCGGCGGTGAGGCCCAGAAGCTGGCCATTGCCAGAGCGATTTACAAGGAAGCTCCTTTCGTGCTCTTAGACGAGCCCACGGCGGCTCTGGATCCAATAGCGGAAGCGGAAATCTACAGTAACTTTGACAAGATTGCCGGCAATAAAACCGCCATCTATATCAGCCACCGCTTGTCTTCCTGTCGGTTCTGCGACAAGATTGCGGTGTTTGATCATGGAGAGCTGGTGCAGACGGGAAGTCATGAAGAGCTGCTGGCGGACGAAGGAGGCGTCTATGCGTCTCTCTGGAATGCCCAGGCGAAATACTATGAGGCGGGGTGAAGAATTTTCAGGAGAAAGATGATGTACCTTAGAGGACCGGAATGACGGATATATTGGATTGCTGCCACTCTTTTTTGTGCAAGAATAGAGAGGAAAAATGAAAGGAAAAGCCTTATAATGATGAAGACAAATAGATACAAAGCACAATAAATGTGGATAAGGAGGTTCTCATGGAATGGGTTGAACGATTAAACCAAAGTATGAATTATATCGAGGAGCATTTGACGGATGAAATTGACTATGAACAGCTTGGGCGGATTGCCTGCTGCTCCGCCTACCATTATCAGCGGATGTTTACCTATATGGCGGGTATCCCTCTGGCAGAATACATCCGCAGAAGAAAAATGTCTTTAGCGGCGGTAGACTTGCAGGATGGAAAGGAACGGATTATTGATATTGCAGAGAAATACGGCTACCGTTCCCCGACGGCATTTAACAGGG
>CAZAMX010000095.1:0-7537 GCA_964486095.1 uncultured Acetatifactor sp.
GCCAGCATCGTGGATCTGAATGTGCCCGCAGGCACAGGCGCGGCAACCTTTACCTTAGGCTGCCCCAATGTTTGGAAGGGACAGAATGTCACCATCCTTCATTTAAAGAGCGATGGAACCTTTGAGACCATCCAGCCCTCTGCAGTGGAGGATAACAAGGTGACCTTTACCATGACTTCCTATTCACCCGTTGCCATCGTAATCAATACAGGCGCAGCAGGAGCAAAATCACCCAAGACAGGTGAGATCATTGCCCTGGTAGCGGCAATGGCAGCACTTTCCGGATTCGGAGCTGCCGTGTGCGGCAAAAAAGCAAAGAAGCTTTAAAAGCCTCTATGAATCAAAAGCATACAAGCAAGGTGTATAGCTGTACCAGTAACAAAAAATTAATCATGCATGATTAATCAATTAACTTCCAAAAGGCATGTGGCATTTCCTTTTGCAAGCAAAGCAATCAGTATACATAGATTGATACAAAACAGGATCACACGCAGGATATGGAGCCAACATGAAAAAGGTGTTGTTCATAACTACCATCAGCGGTTTTTTACAACAATTTGAAATGAATGATGTCCATATCCTTCAAAAGGCAGGGTATGAGGTGCATTATGCCACCAACTTTAACAATCCCATTTATGAGGTAAACATCGACGATTTAAAGAGGATGGGAATCGTACTGCACCAGATAGACATTCAGAAATCTCCCCGGCGGCTTCTGGAAAACACAAAGGCTCTGCGCCAGCTTAAAGTGCTGATGAAACGGGAAAAGTTCCGCATAATACACTGCCATAATCCCATGGGTGGAGTTCTGGGCAGACTGGCAGCGGCTTCCCACGGTGAGGGGGCTTACGTTATCTATACTGCCCACGGCTTTCATTTTTATCAGGGGGCGCCGGTGAAGAACTGGCTGCTGTATTATACCGCAGAAAGACTGCTGGCCCGCCGGACGGATATGGTCATCACCATCAACCGGGAGGACTATATAAGAGCGGGAAAGTTTCACTTACGAAAAAACGGCAGGGTGGAATGGATTCACGGAGTAGGGGTGGATTCCCGGCGGTTTCAGCCCAAACCTAAGCTTCGGGAGCAAAAGCGAAAAGAACTGGGAATTCCGGAAAACTCTTTTCATATTGTGACCGCGGCGGAACTAAACTCAAATAAAAACCAAAAGGTCATCATTGAAGCCCTGGCGGATTTAAAAAACAAAGAAATTTGCTACAGCATCTGCGGAAAAGGAGACAACGCGGAAAATCTGGAACGCCTGATCCGGGAGTACCACCTGGAACAACAGGTCCGGCTGCTGGGATACCGCAGGGATATGGATGAAATTCTGCAGACTGCGGACTGCTTTGCCTTTCCCTCCATCAGAGAGGGGTTGGGAATCGCGGCTGTAGAAGCTCTTTGCTGCGGAATACCTCTTATTGCTTCGGATAACAGGGGCACCAGAGAATATGCCCGCGACGGCTAAAACAGAATCATCTGCAGAGCTGATCAGCCGGCGGATTTTAAAGAAGCCATCCAGAGGATGTATTCCGACACAGAGTATCACAACCTGTTGTCTTCCCACTGCAGGGAGACCGCGGAAAAATTCAGCGTAGAGGCTGTGGGAAAGATCATGGAGGGTATTTATGAAAGTGTGGACCGACTATTGTGCGAAAAAGGAACCGTTAATCTCCGTGATCATGGGTGTCTATAACCAGTGGGACAGAGAGAGCCTGCGGCAGGCGGTATACTCCATTTTGGAGCAGACCTTCACGGAATGGGAGTTTATTATTTATGACGACGGTTCACTCCCGGAGGCGGCAGCTTACATACGGGAGCTAAAGGGACTGGATCCCAGAATCGTGCTGATCGGAAGAGAAGAAAATCATGGACTGGCTTTTTCTCTGAATGCCTGTATCGACCGGGCCAGAGGAAAATATATTGCCCGGATGGACGCGGATGATATAGCAGATCCCGAACGGCTGCAGGTCCAGTTTAACTTTATGGAGCATCATCCGGAGTACGCCTGGTGCGGCTGCAACACCAGATTATTCGATGAAAACGGAATCTGGGGCTGCAGAAGGATGCCGGAGCAGCCGGAATACAGAGACTATTTAAAATATTCCCCCTACGTCCACCCCACGGTTATGTACCGCAGGGAAATCTTTGAGCAGGACGGCGGCTACCGGGCAGGGGAGGAAACGCTGCGGTGCGAAGACTATGAAATCTTTATGAGACTTCGCAGACACGGGCTTAAGGGGTACAATATCCAGCAGTTTTTGTTCAGCTATCGGGAGGACAAGGAATCCTTCCGTAAGAGGAAAATGAAATACCGGATCAATGAGGCAAAACTCAGATACCGGAATTTCAAGGCCATGAAAATTCTTTTCCCCATCGGCTGGCTGTATGTGATTCGGCCTGTGGCGGCGGGACTGCTGCCTGCCGACGCAGTGGCCTGGATGAAACGGACAGAGGCAAAGATACACGCAGAAAGTCCGCGTGTCAAGCCGGTAACGCTTCCGAATCTTGAGCTGATGCCCATTGAGCTGACGCCCAAGAAAGATGTTTCTATCTTGTAAGCCGGCGGACAGCCAGGGAAAGCTTACACTTGATATTTGCCGTCTGTGCGGCGGAATGAGAGGAAGTATGAAAGGGAGAAAGGGAATAACGGCTGCAGTCCTTCTGGGAATTTGTCTCACGACGGGCTGTGGGTCAAAAGAAAATGAAGAACAATATGTTCCGCCTCAGGGCCTAAATGCACTGCGGTTTTCCCTGATCGTCCCTGAAGCGCCTCTGCCGGAGGCGCCCACGCCTTCTCCGGAGAATGAGCCGGAGCCTGCAGAAAGCAGTTTGTTTATGGAGGCGGAGGCTACCGGAGCGGAAGAAGAAATTTCTCGGACTCTGACCCGGGCGGCGGAGGTATATAATGCTCCTTCTGCGGAGGGAGCGCAGATTGGGTCACTCAAGCGGGGAGCAAAAGTGTCTGCCATTGGCCCTGCAGAAACTGCAGATTGGTATATGATCGAATATAACGGCAGAGTGGCCTATATTGAAGAAGAGGTATTAAGAGAACAGGCGGGGAATGTAGGCGGACAGACGGCAGCACCCACGCCGGGGCCGGACACAAATACAGGCAGCAGGCAGACCACAGCGCCTACACCGGGAGTTACGCAGCCGCCTTCCGGGGAGCCCGGTTCCGGTCCCGCATCGGGGCAGGGCACAGAGGGTGAGCAGACGGCGGTACCCACCCCGGGACAGAACACAGGCGGCGGACAGACAGCGGCACCAACACCGACGCCGACTCCTACACCGACACCCACACCCACACCGACTCCGACACCCACACCGACTCCGACACCCACACCGACTCCGACACCCACGCCGGAACCGACACCGACTCCCACGCCGGAACCAACGCCGACTCCCACACCGGAGCCCACGCCGGAACCGACACCGACTCCCACGCCGGAACCAACGCCGACTCCCACACCGGAGCCCACGCCGGAACCGACACCGACTCCCACACCGGAGCCCACGCCGGAACCGACACCGACTCCCACACCGGAGCCCACGCCGGAACCGACACCGACTCCCACACCGGAACCAACACCTGCAGTACCTTCAGAGGAAACATCAACTTCTGAGCAGATTTCGGGGTGAACGCCTATAACGGAGGAAACGGATAACCGGCGTTTTAAGGTTAAGCAGCCATGGTTCAAAACCGGAGGTAAGTATATACATTGTGGAAAAACGGAGCACGGACGAACAAAATGCAGAAGCTAAAAACAGGTTAGCGCGTTATGCGGGAATATTAAAAAAGCATCCTGCCTATGCGGATGCCATAACTAAAGTGCTGGCAGCCGAAAGGCCGGATACAGCCACAAGCCTGTATCTATATGTTATGGCTCCGGTACTGGCAGAATTTATAAGCTGGGTACTGCAGGAGGCGGCCATGGCCGGCAAAAGACGACTTTACTTCCTAAGCAGGGACGGATACCAGATGTATCTGACCGCTCTGCAGCTGGCAAAATTGCAGCAGATAAGCATAGAATGCAGGTACCTGTATGTATCTCGCTATTCCATGAGACTTGCACAGTATCACCTGGATCCGGATCAGGGTATTGACCGGATCTGCACGGGGGGAATTGATGTAACGGCAGAGCGGATTCTGCAGAGAGCCGCTCTTACCCCGGAGGAAAGCGAGGAAATCCTCAAAAGTGCAGGCTGGCTGGATAAGCGGCGGGATATACTGGATTATCGCAAGATACAAAAGTTGAAAGAAATACTCCGCAGGAAGACGAAGCTTAAGGCATATCTGGAAAGGCATTCTCTGGAAGAATATGAGAATGCAATGGGCTACCTGGAGCAGGAGGGCCTGCTTTCGGAAGTTCCATTTGCCATTGTGGACAGCGGATGGGTGGGAACTCTGCAGGAATCCATGCAGACATTAATTCAAAGCAGGCGCCCGGAGCTTAAGGCTGAGGGTTACTACTTTGGAATGTATGAGCTTCCTGAGGGAGCGGATCCCAACAGCTATCATGCCTGGTACTTTTCACACAACAAGGGACTGCGGCGCAAGGCCGGCTTTTCCAATTCCCTTTTTGAGACCATTTGCTCCGCCGATGAGGGCATGACCTTATGTTACAGGGAAAACAACGGAAGATTCCTGCCAATGCAGAATGAAAAAGGGAATCCCAACAGTGCGCAGCTGAGAAAAAATCTAAAGGTCCTGAGAGGCTTTCTGGAGCAGCTGCAAACTCCCTTGGGGACAGTTGTCGGTTCTTCCGAAACAGCCGCAGGAACTTCCGGAGTCCTGCAGGGCGCCTGCTTGGCAGAAAAGCTGTTTCAGCTGTTTATGACCAGCCCCGCCAATACGGAAGTGCTTGCCTACGGAGACAGCCTGTTTTCAGATGATATGCTGGAAGGAACCCGAAAGAAAGCAGCGGCAGAGCTGACGGAAAAGGAAATTAAGAGTCAGCGGTTTTTGAGCAGACTGTTGATTGCCGCAGGGATCAGGAAAACCATCATTCGGGAAAGCGCATGGATAGAAGGAAGTATTGTGAGATGCGGCAAGCATGTAAAATGCAGCCTTGCACATGTAAAAATATATAAATATGCTGTGTTTGGCAGAAAACAAGCCAGAGTAATGCAGAACAAAATAAAAGGAAAAGATGATAAAAATATTGGATAACAGGACGGCGGAAAAAAATCGAATAAAGCATTTCTTCATAAAAAGATTTGGAGAAGAATACAGGCAGTATTTGTTTGCCGTCAAGCAGCTGGTTTCCAGAGAGGTAAAAAGAAAATATGCCAGATCCTATCTGGGAATTGTTTGGAGCGTGCTGAACCCGCTGATGTCCATGGCAGTGCTGTCCATGATTTTTTCCACCATGTTTAAAAGGTCCATTGAAAATTTTCCCATCTATTACCTAACGGGAAGCATTTTTTGGAATTTGTTTTCCAGTGCTACTAATTCTGCCATGACTGCCCTGGTAGACAATAAGTCTTTGCTTATGAAGGTCAAGCTTTCAAAACAGACCTTTGTAATAGCTAGAATGCTGACGGCGCTAACAAACTTCGGTTATACCTGCGTGGCATATGTATTCATGCTCATTATTTTCCGAGTCAGGCCCAACCCTTGCATGCTGCTGTTTCCGATTGTCGTTGTGTTTACGATGCTTTTTTCTGCAGGAATCGGCTTTATGCTGTCCGTTTTTTATATATTTTTTGCGGATATTAAGTACCTTTATTCCGTCCTTTTAACCTTGTGGATGTACCTTTCGGCCGTGTTTTATCCGATTGACAGACTAAGTCCTGCCATGCAGTGGGTCATTCGCAAAAACCCGATTTATAATTACATCGAATTTGCCAGAGATATTGTTTTGTACGGCGTTATGCCGGAGCCGGTGCTTTGGCTGAAAATTATAGGCTGGGGGGCCTTCAGCTTTGCAGCGGGATATTGGATCTTTAAGAAAAAGGAAAATCTGGTAATGCAGAAGCTGTAAAAACAGCACTCTTGGAGAGGTTGATTAGTAATGATACGGGAAGTGGGAAGATGAGAATATCAAAGGGCATAATACGCATACTCGTTTTTCTCTGTATGGCAATAACCCTGCTGTTTTGCAGACCAATGCGGGCTCTGGCGAAAGAGGCAAATGTGAGCTTCGGCTCCGAGAGCTATTCTAAACGGAACAATGAAGAATTTCCCATAGGAATTTATATCCGGGGAGAAGCAAAATTAGGCGTTTATTACGTGGAGGTGCAATATGATACAGACAGAATGCAGTACATAGACGGCGGCGACAGCGAACAGGACGGAGTCATCATCCTGCAGGGTACCGGACTTCGGGATCAGGTAAAGTACATGCTGCATTTTCGATCTCTCAGCGGCGGACAGGCAGGAATCCGCATCCGCCATGCCCAGATTATGGCGGCCGCTGCAGACGGCGGAGAAGCTTTTACCATAAGTTCTCTGGGAACAGCTCCGATCACAATAGCCGGAACCGACGAAACAGGAATTTCCTTTTTTGAAAAAATGGCGGCGGAAGATGCCGCCGGCGTGAGCGGCGCCGCCTCGGAAAATGAGAATGGCGAACCGGGAAATGAAAATGCGAATTCGGAAGGTGAAGCGGGAAACGGAGCTTCGCAAATGGGAAACGGAAGGCCGGAAGACGGAAACAGAACTGCAAACCGGGAAAATTGGGGTATAGACAGCGATCTTCCCATACTGGCGGCAGTTGATACAGGAGATGGCCGGCTGCGCTATATAGTGGATCATGGTGAATATATTCCTCCGGCGGTCTCTTGGGACTATCGAACGCTGAAGGGGCCGCTTGACAACCAACAGGTTACATTTTTAACCAATACGGAAGGAACGGTCCGAATCCTGTATTTGATGGAAGAGATTCTCATGGACGGGGTCTCTCTGGGTGAAAGGTTTCAGCCCTATGCTTACAGCAGTGAGACCGGAATGCTGTATCTTTGTCAGACAGTTATGCAGGGGGAAGAATTTTACCTTTATATGTCTCCCTACGCCTGCAGTGCATGGCCGGAGGAACTGACCCTGCAGGCAATAACCAATGAACATGTATTTTGTGCCATAGACAGGGGAGGAAAAGTCGGTTTTTATCAGCTTGACCGGGATGAAAACCTGGTGGAATGGAATCCGGAAGCTTCTAAGGCTACCACCTCCGCACAGGTCCGAAATCTTGTGCTGATACTGGCAGCAGCTTTTGTAATCATGGGGGCTGTCTGTATTTGTACTCTCCGGGCTGTCAGGAAAAAAGAGAAAAAGAAAAGCAGCAAAAAAAATTCATTCATACAAAAACAAGATAAGAATAAGACTGCAGAAAGTACACTGCCGCAGGACGAAATATGGGATCTGGAGCTCTATGATGAAAATGAGGACGAGGATGACTATGATTATGAAATAGAAGCAAACGAATCTGCTGAAAGCTTTGGTGAGGAAGTAGATAATAGTATTGATGAGTATGACCTGGATGAAGAGAGAAGCCCCTCCAACTATTCGCAAAAGAGCGTTTTCGCGCAGTGTTGT
>CAZAMX010000096.1:0-7537 GCA_964486095.1 uncultured Acetatifactor sp.
AAGCACTTTAACAAAGTACATACATAAAATAGTACATATATAGTAAAAGGAAGGAACGATACAAAAGGTACGCAGCTTATGGACGGCGGCAACCGGCATGATTGCCCAGCAGACAAATCTAGACACAATAGCAAATAACCTGTCAAATGTCAACACTACCGGTTATAAGACCCAGGTAAATGAATTTAAAACCCTGCTGTATCAGAATCTGCAGACCCGGACAACCACCGCAAACGGGGCGCAGAAGCCCACCAGTGCGCAGGTAGGACTTGGTACACGCAATTCCGCAATCTCATCGGTTTTTACGGAAGGAAACCTGACACAGTCCGATAGCGAGACTTCATTTGCCATTGACGGTAAGGGCTTCTTTGCGGTACGCGGGGAAGACGGAAATATTTACTATACCCGTAACGGTAACTTGAAATTTACGCTGGCTACCAACGGAAACATGCTTGCCAACACAGATGGTCTTCCTGTACTGGACACCAACGGTCAGCCGATCATACTGAATAATACATATGTTATGAGCAGGATTACCGTAACCAAGGACGGAGAGCTCTGTTATCCTGACGAGAATAATAATCCTCAGTCCATGGGACGGATCATAGGTGTGTTTCAGTTTAACAATCCCAACGGACTGGCTAAGCTGGGAGACAGCCTTTATCAGCAGACCGCGGCCAGCGGCCAGCCAATTAACGAAGCTACCAATCCCAATGTAGAGAAGAGCTCGGTTTTACAGAAATACCTGGAGGGCTCCAACGTTCAGGTGGCAGATGAAATGGTAAATATGATCGTGGCTCAGCGTGCTTACGAGCTGAACTCCAAGGCGATCCAGGCCTCAGACGAAATGCTCCAGCAGGCTAATAATTTGCGGCGCTAGCGAGTTAAGGTCATGAATCGCATGCTTGCATGATGATTCATGAATTTAACGAGCAGATACATGAGCGTAGGGCTTTAGCCCGGAGCGAATAGGGACTGCGAAGCAGTGCCGGCGCCGCAAAGGATAACATAAGTTTAACAAGATGAAAGGAAGACCACGAAAATGATGGATTTCAGCAATATTACCGGCATGTACAGCGACGCTTATGCAAATGCCGCAAATCAATCGGCGTCCAAACTGAAGGATAAGCTGAACGGTACGGATTACTCCAAGGCTACGGATGATGAGCTGCTGGCGGCCTGTAAGCAGTTTGAGGCATATTTTGTGGAACAGCTGTACAAGGGTATGCTAAAGACCATACCCCAGAATGAGGAAACCTCAAATTATACCAGTACCATCATGGATTACTACAAAGACCAGATGATACAGTCCGTTGCGGAGCAGACTACGGCGCAGAGCAGTCTGGGACTGGCGCAGATGCTTTATGAGCAGATGAAGCGAAATTATGGTTTGGACACGGTTTCTGCGCAGGATGCGGAGAATGCCGCAGGCATGGAGTGAACGGATATTAAAATATGGGCTTTTAGGGCTGCCTTTCTCAGGCAGCCTTTTTCGGCAGGGAAAACGGCAGGAGAGGATAAATGGAAACCATCGACGGATATGTGGATCATATTGTTTTCCAGAATCGGGAGAACGGTTATACGGTCATGAGCCTGATCACAGAAGGAGAAGAGGTTACCTGCGTGGGCATGTGCAGAGGACTGACCCAGGGGGACACCATATCGGCCAGGGGAGAATATGTGGAGCACCCGGTATACGGCGCACAATTTAAAATAAACGGCTATCAGACCGTAACCCCTAAGGACAGCGCCGGTATGGAGCGTTATCTTGGCTCAGGGGCGATAAAGGGTGTGGGGGCGGCCCTGGCAGCAAGAATCGTGAAAAAATTTGGCGACGATACCTTTCGCATTATTGAGGAAGAGCCTGAACGACTGGTGGAGATCAAGGGTATCAGTGAGCGCAAGGCCCAGGAAATTGCGGTGCAGATGGAGGAAAAAAAGGATCTCAGGGATGCCATGGTTTATCTGCAGCAGTATGGAATTTCCAACACCCTTGCTGTGAGAATATACGATACCTATGGCATGGAGGTTTATGGGATCCTGAAAGAAAATCCCTACAGATTGGCGGAGGACATATCGGGAGTGGGCTTCCGCATGGCGGATGAGCTGGCGTCTAAAATAGGAATACACACGGATTCGGACTATCGCATCCGCAGCGGCATTCTGTATGTGCTGATGCAGGCGGTGGGGGAGGGGCATTGTTTCCTGCCTGCGGATGTACTGCTTGAACGGGCACAGGCTCTTCTGGAGGTGGACAGGGAGAATATACGTCCCCAGCTGGATAATCTGATGATGGATAAAAAACTGGTGATAAAGGGAGACAGCGTCTTTACGTCCTCATATTATTATGCGGAATTAAGCTGTGCGCAGATGCTGAAGGAGCTGAATATTTCCATGGAAGATACTTCCATGGAGGCTTCCGCTCCCAATGCCGCAGTTAAAAGAAGGCTGGAGCGTCTGGCAGGAGATCTGGGGCTGGAGCTGAATGAATTGCAGCTTAAGGCAGTCATGGAGTGCATTCGAAACGGGCTGTTCATCTTATCAGGGGGGCCCGGCACAGGAAAAACGACAACGATTAACATGATTATCCGGTATTTTGAAGCGGAGGGTCTGGATATTTTTCTGGCTGCCCCCACCGGACGCGCCGCAAAGCGAATGACGGAAGCTACAGGCTTTGAAGCCAGAACCATTCACCGTATGCTGGAGCTGAACAGTGCCCTTTCCGATGAGGATACGAGAAAGGTACGCTTTGAGCGGAACGAAGAAAATCCTCTGGAAACGGATGTTATTATTATCGACGAGATGTCCATGGTGGACATTCAGCTGTTCCAGTCACTTTTAAGAGCCGTAGTCCCGGGAACCAGGCTGATTCTTGTGGGAGATGTGAACCAGCTGCCCAGCGTGGGCCCGGGGCAGGTGCTGCGGGATCTGATTGGAAGCGGACAGTTTCCCATGGTTGAACTGGAAAAGATATTCCGCCAGGCGGAAGAAAGCGACATTATTGTCAATGCACACAGGATCAATAACGGGCAGCAGATTGCGCTGGACAATAAATCCAGAGACTTTTTTATGCTGGAAAGAAACGACGCCAATGTCATATATAAGCATATGATACAGTTGATTCGGGAGAAGCTGCCCAAATATGTGGGAGCAACGCCCTTTGATATTCAGGTGTTGACGCCCATGAGGAAGGGAAGCCTGGGCTGCGAGACATTAAACGGTATTCTGCAGCAATATTTGAATCCGCCGGATCCGGGGAAGAAGGAACACCCCACAGGCTCCGGCCTTTATCGGGAAGGCGATAAGGTGATGCAGATTAAAAACAATTATCAGCTGGAATGGGAGATTGTCAGCAAATACGGGATTCCCGTGGACAAAGGAACGGGAGTTTTTAACGGGGACATGGGCAGGGTTTTGCGGATAGACGAAAACGCCGCCAGCATGGTGGTAGAGTATGACGAGCAGCGCAGAGTAACCTATCCCTTTTCGCTGCTGGAGGAGCTGGAGTTGTCTTACGCCATCACGATCCATAAATCTCAGGGCAGCGAGTATCCGGCAGTGATCCTGCCGCTGTTGGGCGGTTCCAGGATGCTGTTTAACAGGAACCTGCTGTATACGGCCATTACAAGGGCCAAAAGCTGCGTTACAATATTGGGAAGCAGCGGGACGGTCCGCGGTATGATAGATAATACCAGCGAAAACAGACGGTATACGGCGCTGGATCAGAGGATCCGCGAGTACTCCCAGATGATGTAAGGAGCAGTCTTAAAACAAAGCGCTGTATAAGCGGAAGGATAAACGGACATATGGGAAATATAAAAACAGGTATCGGAATGCTGGGAAGCGGCGTTCTTCAGGCTCTTTATCCCCGGCGGTGCCCTGTCTGTGACGATATTGTGGGCCGTGCGGGAGAGAAAATATGTCTGGGATGTATGGACAGGCTGAAGCTTATAACACCGCCCTGGTGTATGCGGTGCGGCAGAAAGACGGAGGAAGGAGAGGAATACTGTCGGGACTGTCGGGAAAGAGGGCATCTCTTTGACAGAGGCCGTGCGCTTTATGAATATGACAGCGCGGCGGAGTCCATATACCGCTTTAAATACGGGGGACGAAGGGAATATGCGGAATTTTACGGGGAACAGATTGCGGAATATCTGGGGGATTTCATTCGGAATACGGAACCGGAGGCTATTGTTCCCATTCCGCTTCACAGGCGCAGAAGGGCAGGGAGGGGCTATAACCAGGCCGAGCTGCTGGCACGTGCTGCCGGACGCAGAATGGGCATTCCAGTATACAGTCGTCTGCTGGTGCGCGTGCGGGATACGGCGCCTCAAAAAAAATTAAATAGGGAGGAACGTCAAAATAATTTGAAAAAGGCTTTTAATATACCCCAAAATGATGTAAAATTAAAGAGGATTCTTGTTTTCGATGACATTTATACCACCGGCACTACCCTTGATGAGGCGGCAAGAGCATTGAAGGCAGCCGGTGCAGAGCAAGTCTGTTTTATTACTCTGGCCTGTGGAGCGGGTGTATAATGAATTTTGCCGCAAAAACGGAGGATACTATGAATATTAGAAATTGTAGAATTTGTGGACGGATCTTTAACTATGTATCAGGGCCCAGTACCTGTCCGGTCTGCAGAGACAGCCTGGAGGCGAAGTTTCAGGAAGTAAAGGAATATATCCGCGAGCATAAGGGAGCGGGTATTGCCGAGGTGGCCGAAGAGTGCGATGTGGACGCAGGACAGATCCGCCAGTGGCTGCGGGAAGAACGTCTTGAGATCGCCGAGGATTCACCGATGTACTTAAACTGCGAATCCTGCGGTGCGCCCATCCGGTGTGGAAAATTCTGTGAAAAGTGTAAAGGTAACATGACGAGGGATCTTAAGGATGTATTAAATGCCGGAAAGCCAAAGCCTGTGCTCAAGAAAGAAAGCAAAGAGGACGCAGGGGCCAAGATGAGATTCCTGAAGTAGGAGGCTCTTTATGCTGAATGAAGAACGTGTGATATTAATGACGCAAATGGCTTCTTATGAAAGCGGTGAAGGAAGGAAGAACGTTAAGATCGGCAATTATTTCCGCAGTGATTATATTGCCGTTCAGATTCTGAAGTCCATTGTCTGCGGGACGATTGTATTCGGGATTGTCTTTGCGTTGTATATTTTCTATGATTTTGAGGTATTTATGCAGGAACTGTATAAGATGGATCTGCTGGCCTTTGCAAAGAGCGTGCTGATCAAATATGCGGTTTCGATTGTAGCTTACGGTCTGCTGACATATATTGTCTGCACCTATCGCTACTCAAAAGCAAAAAACAGCTTGAAATGCTATTATCATAATTTAAAAAAGCTGGGCTCTTTTTATGGAGACGATAGCGCGCGACGTCAGAACCCGCGGCACTAAACCGCGGGGATAATCGATGTATGCCGCCGGAGAGAGATCGGCTGGAGGAAGTAAATGACGGGATTGTTGGAAATAAGAGAACGGTTGAAAATGCTTTACAGCAGGTATGAAGTGTTTATCCTGCCTGTGGTAAAGTTTTTACTTGCGCTGATCGTGCTGAATACGCTGAACGGCAAGCTGGGCTACATGACAAAGCTTGATAATATTGCTATAGTTTTGATTGTGTCGCTGATGTGTTCTTTTCTGCCTACAGGCTGTATCGTGATGTTTGCAGCATTATTCAGCATACTGCACATGTATGCGTTGTCCATGGAAGTGGCTCTTGTAGGGCTGTGTATGTTTTTGATTATGTTTTTATTGTTTTTCAGATTCAGCCCGAAGGATTCCCTGCTTGTGCTGTTGACACCGCTGCTTTGTACCATGAAAATACCTTATGTAATTCCCATTGCAGCAGGCCTGCTCTGTTCACCGGTGTCTGTAGTGTCGGTGGGGTGCGGGGTGGCGGTTCATTATCTGTTTGAAACGGTGATTGCCAGTGCACCGGCGATCGGCACCATGACTGAATCCGATACCACAGCGAAGCTGAGGCTGATCATTGACGGAATCGTTAAAAACAAGGAAATGCTTGTGGTTATTGCGGCTTTTGGCATCACGATAATTGTGGTGTACCTGATCAGGAGGATGTCCTTCGACCATGTGTGGACCATCGCAATGGTGGCCGGTGCCATGACGGATATTGTGATTCTGCTGGTGGGCGACCTGATTTATGACATCAATATTTCCGTTGCGGGTGCCCTGCTTGGATCGCTGTTGGCGCTGGCAGTGGCGAAGGCGCTGGAATTTTTTCGCTTTTGTGTGGATTACAGCCGCACGGAAAAGGTGCAGTTTGAGGATGACGAATACTATTATTACGTGAAGGCGGTTCCTAAAATGACGGTAAGCGCACCGGCTAAGACCGTGAAGCGGATTAATACTCAGCGTCATAGGAGCAGTGACCGCGGCGCCGTCACCGAGCGGACTTCAGGCGGCAGATCCGGAGGAACCCGCCGGGCTAAGGGCAAACGGAAAGGGAAAAAGAACGTTATCGTGGAAAACGTGGATCTGGATAATGAATTTTTGGATAATGAAGATTACGAGGACCTGTATTAAAAGAAAAGACAAAGTGGGACGTATGGCAGATGCAGTGGGTTGATACATTAGTTAATTATGTGAAAGATTTCAGCACATACCGGACGACGATTGGGGCGGGAGATATTTTAGAGATCCTGATCATTGCCTGTTTGGTGTATTATATTTTGGCCTGGATGAAGACCACAAGGGCCTGGCAGCTGCTGAAAGGCCTTATTGTGATCTGTGTGGTTCTGCTGTTGGCTTTTATCATGGACATGAGTACCATACTCTGGCTGGCGCAAAACCTGTTAAGCTTTGCCGTGATTGCCATTGTGGTGGTGATGCAGCCGGAGCTGCGCCATGCTCTGGAGGAGCTGGGGAAAAAGAACTTTCTGCCGTCCGGTGTATTTTCGGATGCTTCTAAGCGGGAGCAGGAACATTTTTCGGAAAAGACCATTAATGAGATTGTCAAGGCCAGCTTTGAGATGGGCAGGGCGAAAACCGGCGCCCTGATCGTCATTGAGCAGAACGAGTCGCTGCGGGATTATGAACGGACCGGTATCGAGGTGGACGGAATTGTTACCAGTCAGTTGCTCATTAATATATTTGAACACAACACTCCGCTTCATGACGGAGCTGTTATTGTGCGGGGAAACAGGATCACTTCCGCTACCTGCTATCTGCCCCTGTCCGATAACCTGGGGCTGAGCAAGGAGTTGGGAACCAGGCACAGGGCGGGCGTGGGTGTCTCCGAGGCTACGGATTCCTTGACGGTTATTGTTTCCGAAGAGACAGGCAAGGTAAGCGTTGCATATGAGGGCAGGCTGGAGAGAGGCTTAAGCGCCGATGATTTAAAGGCCAGGCTGCAGCAGATTCTCAACAGACAGGAAGAAGAGAAGCCGAAAGGAAAGCGCATCTGGAAGGGAAGGGGCAAGGCAAAGAATGAAAAAGAAAATATTTCATAACTGGGGCCTTAAGCTGGTTTCCCTGCTCCTGGCTGTGGTAGGGGGGTTTGTGGCGGT
>CAZAMX010000097.1:0-7530 GCA_964486095.1 uncultured Acetatifactor sp.
CTCAACCCCCAGCTTCTTATATCATGCCCTGGGGGCGGCGCCTCTCTCGTCCTCTTCCCGGAAGGTCTCTACCGTCACCGGGCGCTCCCTGTCCATTTTATCCAGCATCATCTTCACCATGCGGGTACCGATCTGTTTTCTGCGAAATCCCGGATGCACCGCCAGGCAGCACAGCATATTCTGTTTTATGGAAAACAGCAGAATCCACACCACCATATTTCCAAAAAGAGCACAGACGGCAGTTCCCCGGCTCATATGCTTTTCTACCGTCTTCCGGTTTGCTTCAAGCTTTTCCTCCGTCTCCAGTCCGGGAAAATTCTGTCTCACCACCTCAACCAGACTCTTCCAGGACGCCAGACGCCGCTCGCCCGCATACTCAAAATGAATCGGCGTTTCCTCATTGCCTTCCCTGTACTGCTTATACCACTGCTCCATACAAAAAAGCCTGTCCAGAAACCAATAGGGAATAAAGGTACCTTCCTCCTGCATCTTCAGCACCTCGTCCTTATCTGCCCACCTGGCTCTCTGCACCTCCGTTTCCTGCAGCACCAGTTCCGAAAGCTCAACATCCTTTCTAATCAGGTAATAATCATCAAAGCCTCCCGGAAATGTCACCGAAAAGTTAGGTCTCACATTAGATAGATCAATCTTCAGCCCCAGTTCCTCGAAAACCTCCCGTTCCGCCGCCTGGCTGCTGGTGTCCCCTGCCACGGCAGAACCGCCCACCGTCAGATCCCACATATTATTCCAGCCCTCCTTGAAGGGCTGACGCTGCTGGATCAGCATCTGATTTTTGCTGTTAAAGATGCACACATGCACCACAAGATGATATTCCCCTTCCGCAAGCTTTTCGCCCCTTCTGTGCAGTTTTCCGGTCTTCACCCTGTCCTTATCATAAATGTCCCACAGCTCCACTTTCTTTTCCTGTGGAATAGTCTGGTTCTCTTTCATCTGCCGTCCCCCTTTAACTTTTATGTTGCAATGATCAGTTTACCACAAGAAAGGGCGCTCTGCGAGCAATGCCCACAAAAGAAAAAACGAAAAGGAAAGACGCCACAGATAAAACAGCGTGCCAGCTCTGCCATTCGCAGCTCTGCTGTTCATGCCGCGCTAACGCGCAAAAAAAGAACCGTCCCCAAGGCTCTTACGTCCTCAAAAACAGTCCTTCATCGCTCCCTGCTGGGAGTGTGTGCACCGCCAGGGGCTCGAACCCTGGACACCCTGATTAAGAGTCAGGTGCTCTACCAACTGAGCTAGCGGTGCGTCTGCTATGTCTTTCACAACGCAAGAGTTATTATATTACATCATTTATGGAAATGCAAGTCTTTTTTTAAATTTTTTTAATATCCCGGTATGAAATAACTTACTGCAGCAATGCCAATATGTCTTCTGCCTGGGAGTTGGTCTGCGCCAGCATGGCTTGCCCACACTGTGTCAAAATATTATTCTGTGAATAAATGACCATTTCATCTGCCATATCCAGATCCCGAATCCTCGTCTCCGCAGCCTGTGTATTTTCAACGATATTTTCATCTATTGCCATCCCGTGCTCCAAGCGGTTCTGCTGTGCGCCGAATTGGATTCGGTAATGGCTCACAGTCTCGATTGCGCTCTCAATTTGAGCGACTACTTTTAGCGCATTATCATGATCAGAAACTTTTATTTCTCCCATAGATAAGCCTATGCCCTTAGCCGTCGCGTCTACGAGAGAGAGAAACATGCCGCTTCCGGAATCTACTCCCATTTGAATCCAAAGCCTGTCACGGTCGGGTTGTCGAAAGCTTGCCGCTGTTGCTGACGAACCCACAGAATCAAGCGATCCCTTCAGGTATTCATAGGTGTAGCCGGAATCTGAATAGTGACCGGAAGCCCCCGGTTCCGTATATAAGCTTCCCGTAGAATACGAATGGCTGGGCCACGGCTGCAGACCCACCTCTTTTTTGCCGGAGGGCGACGTATTCACAATCAAATATAACCGGCCGTCCCAGCCGGCGGGAGGCGACTGGATGTGCCACACCTCATTCGGATCTAAGCTGGAAGAATCCGGGCGTAAATGATAATAGATATAACCGTTTGCATCTACCTTTAAATCACTTAATCGCAGGCTGTTATAAGCGGTTTTATAAATATTGCCGTGCATAGCGTTCTGCGGATTACCATCCTTGTCTAAGATTCCCATCAGCTGATCCTCTGTCCACATGGTATCCGAATCTTTCAGCCGCAGCCCTGTCACATAAAATGTTTCTCCGGGTTTATAGGTAACGCCATCCGAAACAATATCAACATTTGGTCTGCTGCTATGATAACGAAATTCGGATTTCTGCGTATATTCCTCTATCGTCAGATCGCCGCTTAACGCGCTTGACAGCGTAACCGACGCTACACCTCCTGCCGCTTGCACAACCGGTTTTGTACTTCCCCCGCGTAACGGATGAATTCTCTCATTAAACGTCGTCGTGTTGGCAATGCGATCAATCTCCAAAACCAGGGCATCCAGCTCGTTTTGGATCGCAGCCCTGTCCCCGGAGCTGTTAGTATCGTTAGCCGCCTGTATGCAAAGCTCGTTCATTCGCTGTAAGATTGAATGGGTCTCATTAAGAGCTCCATCCGCAACTTGACAAAGGGAAATCCCATCCTGAATATTTCTTGCCGCCTGTTGTAAACCACGAATCTGTCTACGCATTTTTTCGGAGATGGCCAGACCTGACGAATCATCTGCAGCACCATTTATCCGAAAACCGCTTGACAATTTTTCCGAAGATTTTGCGGTTCTTTTTGTTGCCATACCCAAATAACGATTCATGTTGTGTGCAGATAAGTTGTGTTGTATTGATAGCGCCACTGTATTCACCACACTTTCCGGATCATTGCATACTTCAGTATATATATCGGATATTTCGTATAATATATTAGGCAGGCCGCCTGCAATCCGGCCTGCCTCTTTAAAATCGGGTTCCCCATTTTATCATCCGGCATGCGGATGAAAATAAACCGGACATTTTTTAAGTCCCCAGATCAACCGTTATTCGGCTGCCGTTCTGTGTCTTGCTGACTCTGATCTGCTGCATGATGTTTTCCTTCAGCTCTTCCCGGTGGCTGATAATGCCCACCAGCTTTCCCGTTCCGGATAAATGAAGCAGAATGTCCATGGCATTTTCCATGGATTTCCGGTCAAGAGTGCCAAAGCCTTCATCCACAAACAAAGCTTCCATCGAAACGCCGCCCATCTGAGAGGAAACGGTGTCGGAAAGCCCAAGGGCAAGGCTTAAGGAAGCCTTAAAGCTCTCGCCGCCGGAAAGATTTCCCACAGGTCTTCTGTGCCCCGTGAAATTATCCAACACCTCCAAATCCAGCCAGGTATTGCTTTGCTTCCCGGACGAGCCTTTCCGGTAAAGCTCGTACTGCCCGTCGCTCATGGGAGCCAGCCTGCAGTTGGCCGCCTGTATGATCCGTTCAAAACCTGTTGCCTGAATATATTGCTCCAACGTAATCTTTCCTTTACCGGTAGTCCCTCTTACAAGCTCATACAACCGCCTGGCAGTATTTGCCTCCCGGCGGCAGCGTTCAAGCTTTTCCTGTAATCCGATGATGCTCTTCTGCCTTTTCCTGTTTTCGATAAGTCTTGAGGATACCGCATTCTGCTGTTGCCGCAAGTCATCTACCCTGTTCTTCTGTTCATCACGCTCTGTCCGGACAGCTTCCAGATTAACCATTGTTTTCCCGCAGGCATCTGCTTCCGCCTGCTGCAGCCGGGCCCCATTGGTCTTTACCGCGGTATCATAATCCGAAAGCTCTTTTTCATCTGCTAAAAGTTCCTTCTCTGAAACAACATATGCCAGAAATTCGTTTTCATCAAGAAACCTTTTACTTTTCAGTGCTGACTGAAATTCCCTGCAAAGCCTCTCTTCCTCTGCTTCCTCTTTTTCCAGGGTATCCTTCATCGTCTTAACTGCAGAATCCATGCGGACAACTTTTTTTCCCGTTTCCTCCTTTTTCTTACGGGCAGCTTCCATCGCAGCGGTTATCCCCCGTGCTTCCGCCTCCGCATCATTGCGGACCTTCTGTGCCGTTTCCATGTTTTCATAGGGAAGCTCCTTCAACGGTAAAAGAGAAGCTTCTTTTTCGGTAAGGCTGTTTTCATTATTATGCTTTTCTTCGATTAATTTTTCTTTATTCGCATTGAGCTCCTCCGATTCCTCACCGAGGGCCTTTTCGTAAGATCTTCTGGCTTTTTCCAGTTCCTCGCAGCTCTGGTTCAGCTCGTCAATACGCTTTTTATTTTCTTTCCTCCTATTCTCGAGCTCAGCCTGCTTTTCCGCTATCATTCCCTTAAGCTCTATGATTTTACCCGGTGCCTTTTCATCCGGCAAAGCCTTGCGAAAGTCACTGCCGATACATCTTTCCGCACTTTCCCTTAACTGCTTTTCCAAGGCTTCCACCGTTGCCTTTGCGCCTTCCGCCGCCCGCAGCGCATCATCCTTTTTGTGTTGAGCGGTTTCCTCCTGATCCACATACTCCTGATACTGTTCCTCGGAGATGGATTCCGCCGGAAAAGAAGCCGGCATGGGATGATGGGTTGAGCCACAGACCGGACAGGGCTTCCCCTCTTCAAGCTTTCCGGCAAGAATCCCTGCTCGGCAGTTCTCCAGCATTGTTTCCGCCTGCTTCCGCCTTTCCCCGGCCGCCTCATAATCTTCTCTTATCTTTATAAACTGCTTTTGCTTTTTACCAAACTCCTTCGCCTTCTGTTCAAAAGCCGGAATATCCGTATTCATGATTCTATCAATATCCGCTTGCAGGCTTTCCTCCCGCTCTTCCGCTGCTTTTGCCTCCGCCAGCTCAAGCGGACAGTTCTGAAGCCGGGTCATTTTCGAATGAAGGTCGGCAATTTTTTCTTTTAAGCTCTTTTCTGCCTGCTCAAGCTCCTTTCCGCGCGTCCGGAAACGTCCTGCTGCCTCCTGCAGGGACGCAATTTCCTCCTGTAACTGATCCCGGAGAGAATATTTCTCCAGATCCCGGTCAATGCGGGCTGCCAACTGCTTCATTTCCTCTGCACGGGCTTCCTGCGCCGATATACCTTTCAATACCTGACCGGCGTTTTCATCCTCCTGTATTGCTTGGTCCCGTTCCGCTTCTTTGTCCTGAATTGCTTTTTCCGTGTCCGCTATGCTCTTTATCTTAGCTTTCCAGCTGCTATGTACAGGATTTACAAAGTATACCGCATCCTTTTTCCGCCGCAAAGCATCTGAACGCGCAGCCATCACTTCCCCCCGGGCGGACAACTCGTCCCTTTCCTTTGTCAGGTCCTCCAGCCGGATCACAAGCTTATTGTTGGTTTCCGCGGTATCGACCGCTCTGCTCTTATCTTCCAGAATTTCTGCTTCCTTCTTCAGGCTTTCTGTTAATAAATTCTGCTGCGCTTCATCCTCTTGAATAATCCCGGCTATCGTTTCCAGCATTTCCTTTAAATTCCAGGCGCTGCCGCTGCCGCCCGCACGCTCCTGCATCTGCGTAAGCTCACCGCCAAACCGGCTTTCCTCTCCCGCAGTCACATCCCGAAAATACTGGACAATGCTTTTTTCGGTATCCTTCAGGCCGCCGACTCCTAAGTCCATACGATCCTTCAACAGGTATTCAATCTTTTTATAACTTTCCGTCATAAAAATAGTACGCAGGATTTCCGTGCGCTTTTCGGTTTTTGCATTCAGCAATTCCCAAAACTCGCCCTGTGCAATCATTGCAATCTGCTTAAACTGAGCGGCGTCAATATGTAAAAGTGCATGAATCTCCATGTTGACTGCCTTAACCCCTTCTACGGGTGTCTGCGAGCCGCATTGGAATAC
Source organism: uncultured Acetatifactor sp. (assembly GCA_964486095.1). GTDB lineage: Bacteria > Bacillota > Clostridia > Lachnospirales > Lachnospiraceae > Acetatifactor. The sequence goes on from CAZAMX010000097.1 coordinate 5,844, forward strand.
GGCTGTTTCCGGCTCTGTCTTGGTGCCTGTGCCGCGCTTTAGCGGGCGCTCATACTGAGGCTGGCGGTATACGCGATATTCCTTTCCCTGATGGGAAAAATAAAAATCCACAAAGCTTTTTGTATCTGCGGCGGCATATTCACTTCGCAGGTTCTTTGTATCGCGATAGCTTCCGCTGGTAGTACCGTAAAGGGCAAAACAAATTGCGTCAAATATCGTGGTCTTCCCGGCACCGGTATCGCCGGAAACCAGAAAGAGTCCCTTTTCTTCAAATTGCTCAAAATTTATCTCCGGTGTTTTATCAGCATAGGAACCAAACGCACTGATAATAAGCTTAATCGGCCTCATCCACGATCCCTGCCTCTCTTGCGGTTTCCTTCATGAGCTTCCGCTCATCATCACTTATTTCACATCCATAGATCAGCTTATAAAAATCAGAAATAATATCATCAAAGGACTTATTTTCAGCAATTTCGGCTAGATCCGGCTGTTGAAGCTGCCTTGTATGGGAATTGTCATATTCAATCGCCACCGTATTGGGATAATATTGCTGGAAGATTCCCATCACATTTTCTTTTGCATCTTCATCTGTCAGCGTAGCATAAATAAAGTCATCCGGTGCAGTAATGTTTTCTTTTGCCAGCAGCTGATCCATCCGCCCCCTGACATGACGCAGGTCACGCATGGGCCGCAATGGCCTTTGCTCTATCCTGACCTTTCCCTTTTCCCCCAGCTCTGCAATCGTAACGGATTTATCGTCCCCGGCCTCACTGCGGGAATATTTTAACGGCGAACCGGCGTAGCGTATCTCATTACGCCCCACCGGCTGTGGGGAATGAATGTGGCCCAGCGCCACATAATCAAAAGCGTCAAAACAATCCCATCCGATTTTCTCCACCAGTCCCACCTTTTGGGTAGAAACAGATTCCGAACCCCCAAGCTGCGGTTCCGCTGTTTTTCCCGCAACGAACTGATGGGCAACCAGAATATTTCGTTCTTGCGGATCAATAGCGCTTTTTTTCAGAACCACCCTCACCGCATCATCATAGGTCGCAATTTCCTCATCAGGGAAAAAATGCCTTACCTGCGAGGCTTTGATAAACGGCATAAGATAAATATTCACCGCTCCTTGCGAATCTGTCACCGTCCTCTTGAACAATCTGCCCTCATACTTTGCGGAAATAAAAATATTGCTGGCCTGAAAGAGACTGCTGCCAAAATTCATCCGTTCGTCGGAATCATGATTCCCGCTGATGATAAATGTATCCATCCCTTTTTCCGCCAGACGACACAGAAAATAATCGAGAAGCTTTACCGCGGACTCTCCGGGCACGGCCTTATCATAAACATCGCCTGCAATCAGGATGGCGTCCACCCCGTCCTTTTCGACTATATCAATGATCTGATCAAGTATATATCTTTGATCGTCTATCAGGTCAAAGCCTCCGATCGTTCTGCCAATATGAATATCACTCACATGCAAAAGCTTCATTCTTCTATTCCTTTCGGGATCAGCAGTCTTACAATACTTTTATATCACCAACCGACATTTTTTTCAATGGCCTGTGCAGCCAAAGCTGCGGTGCTTGTATCAGTTCCGCCTTCCAGCAAGTCACGCCGCCCGGGATAATGACTTCCTGCTCAGACGCGCTTTCGCTCGAGAAAAAACGTAACGGTACCTAAGTCT
>CAZAMX010000098.1:0-7529 GCA_964486095.1 uncultured Acetatifactor sp.
TTCAGAACCAGCTATGGTCAGAATGCGTTAAAGCATTCCGTTGAGGTTGCGCAGCTGTCAGGGCTTATTGCCGCAGAGATCGGGCTGGATGTCAGATTGGCAAAGCGTGCCGGACTGCTCCATGACATTGGTAAATCCGTGGATCATGAAATGGAAGGATCCCATATCCAGCTTGGTGTGGAGCTGTGCAAAAAGTACAAGGAAAATTCTGTTGTAATTAATGCAGTAGAGTCCCATCACGGTGATGTGGAGGCAACATCCCTGATCGCATGTATTGTACAAGCTGCTGATACAATATCTGCTGCAAGACCGGGGGCTAGAAGGGAAACACTGGAAACCTATACTAGCAGATTAAAGCAATTAGAAGAAATCACAAACAATTTCAAAGGTGTAGATAAATCTTTTGCTATTCAGGCAGGTCGTGAAGTTCGTGTTATGGTTGTGCCGGAGCAGATTTCGGATGCCGATATGGTTCTGTTGGCGCGAGATATTTCCAAAAAGATTGAAACGGAAATGGAATATCCCGGACAGATCAAGGTTAACGTTATCCGCGAAAGCCGCGTGATCGAATACGCAAAATAACCAGAACAGACAGTTTGGACTTAAAAATTTCATAAGAGAGAAGGACTGCTGCTTTAACGGATTTAGATTCGTAAAGCGGCAGTTTTTTTAAATTCTCTCTTGTGAAATCCGGCGTCTTGTAGTATGATAGTGCAAGTGTATTGTATGATTGTATACAATAATCCATGCCGGCAAAGAAGCGTACCTGCAAAGCGGCATGGTTATCAAGGCATGTGTGAGGAGGCAGTATGAAAGCATACCGGGAATTGAGCAGAGAAGAGCTGTTGTCATTGGAGGAGCAGCTGGAGAAGGATTTTGAAGCGGCAAAGGAAAAGGGACTGAAGCTGGATATGTCCAGAGGGAAGCCTTCCGTGGCCCAGCTGGATATGGGAATGGATATTTTTGATGTTTTTAACTCAAAGAGCAATATGAAGAGCATGAATGGGGTGGATGTGCGCAATTATGGCGTGCTTGACGGCCTGGATGAAGCAAAGCAGATGATGGCGGACATTATGGGTGTCCCGATGGAAAACGTGATTATATACGGGAATGCCAGCCTGAATGTAATGTATGATGCGGTTTCCAGCGCCATGACTCACGGCGTCATGGGGAATACGCCTTGGTGTAAGCTGGATAAGGTTAAATTCCTGTGCCCGGCCCCCGGCTATGACAGACATTTTGCCATCACCCAGCATTTCGGAATTGAGATGATCACTGTGCCCATGTCGCCCCAGGGCCCGGATATGGATATGGTGGAAAGACTGGTGGCAGAGGACGAGAGCATCAAGGGGATTTGGTGTGTGCCTAAGTATTCAAACCCCCAGGGTTATACGTACTCTGATGAAACGGTGCGAAGATTTGCTGGCTTAAAGCCGGCGGCAAAGGATTTTCGTATTTTCTGGGACAATGCCTATGCGGTTCATCATCTTTACGATGAGGAAGAGCGGCAGGATAAGATTCTGGAAATCTTAAGCGAATGTGAGAAGGCAGGCAATCCCCATATGGTGTATGAGTTTGCTTCTACTTCAAAGATCAGCTTTTCCGGCGCAGGTGTGGCGGCCATTGCCTCTTCCCGGGGAAATCTGGAGTGCATCAAGAAGTCTCTGACGATTCAGACCATCGGCTATGATAAGATTAATCAATTACGTCACGCGCGTTATTTTAAGGATATAAACGGAATTAAAGCACATATGAAGAAGCATGCAGCTTTGATGCGTCCCAAGTTCGAGGCGGTGGAGGAAACGCTGGAGAGAGAGCTGGGGGGCTTGGAAATAGGTACCTGGACAAAACCTAACGGTGGTTATTTTATTTCTTTTGATGCCATGGAAGGCTGCGCGAAAGCCATTGTGGCAAAATGTAAGGAGGCGGGTGTAACGCTGACAGGCGCAGGAGCTACTTATCCCTATGGAAAAGATCCGAAGGACAGCAATATCCGGATCGCACCTTCCTTTCCCACGCCGGAAGAAATGGCCATGGCAACGGAGCTGTTTGTTCTCTGTGTAAAGCTGGTGAGTGTGGAGAAGCTTCTGGAGGTTTAGCGCTGAGCGTTTTATGGTGCGGGTGTGCCGGGGAAAATTTGCGGATTTGCAGAGAAAGGTGTAGTTATGGAAGAGTATAAGAGATTAAAGCGAGAGTTGATTGCAAGGGGAGCTATCATTGATTATTATCAGGATACCATGCAGATTCCCAACGGAAATATTGCCAAGTGGGATCTGATCGACCACAAGGGAGCGGCGGCAGTGGTGGCTGTCAGAGAGGATGGGAAGCTGTTGATGGTGCGGCAGTACCGCAACGCCCTGGAGAGAGAAACATTGGAAATTCCGGCAGGCGGATTAAACGGCCGGGATGAGCCTACGGCGGCAGCGGCCATGCGCGAGCTGGAGGAAGAAACCGGTTATACCTGCGACAAGGTAGAGCTTTTGAATTCCATCTACACGACTGTGGCTTTCTGTAATGAAAAGATTGATATTTACCTGGCCCGAAATTTAAAGCCCGGGAAACAGCATTTGGACGAGGACGAATATTTGAATGTGGAGGCTTATGATCCGGAAGAATTAAAGCAGATGATTTTTGACTGTAAGTTACAGGATTCCAAGACGATTTGCGGTATTTTGACTTATATTGCAAAAATAAGTGCGGCAGTTTAAGCACTCTCGTTAAAAATACCTGGGCAGCAAATGTTTTGGCATATGGGACATAAGCGGAAAGCCTGCCGCATAGAGATGAATAACCGGAGGCGGGGCTGTAGAGGCCGTGCAACTTAGGGCGTCTGCAGGACGATCCTGCAGCGAGAGCCTGTGAGGAAAGCGCCGCCCGGGGAAAGGCGGGCGTTTGTATGCAGATTGCAGGAAAGCGGATACCCACCGGAAGCAGGAAACTGCTTCCGGTGTTCTGTATCGGGATCATTGTGGGCATCCTGATTATGAATCTTGTAAGAAGTATTTTTCTGAAAGAGTCGGGATTATTTGATGAGTCTGTTTTATTTCGGATGAAATATATGAGCCTGGACGGCAATGCTTTCTTTTACTATGTTCTGCGGAAGAGGATGCTGGTACTGATCGTGACAGCGGTTCTGGCAACTACATATCTGGGGTATGCGGTCTGCATGGGAGCCGCGGCCTGGTGCGGAATGTCCGTAGGAGTTTATTTGTCGGCGCTGTTTATCCGCTATGGCATCAAGGGGCTTGCTTTAGCACTGGTGGGCATTTTTCCCCAGTATCTATTGTTTGTGCCGGCAGTATTGATGATGTTAGGCTGGTGCGAAGGTCTGTATCGGGCAATCTATTCCAGAAGCTCAGCGACGGAGCCGATGGAAAAAAGCTTCATCCTGAAAAAGCTGGGCTGGCTGGGAGCCATTGCGGCGGTGGTCATCGCAGGGTGCTTCCTGGAAAGCTATGTGAATCCGGTACTGTTAATTGGGTATCTCAAGGTATTCTGATTAATATCCGTGGATTTCCACGGCCGTATAGGTGTGGCTGTAACGGTACCCAAGCTTCCGGGCCAGTGCGGCGGACCACGGATTCTGCGCGTCCCAGCTGGGGTAAAGGTTTCGTTCCAGGCATTTCAGTATCAGATCTGCGCCGCATATATATGCAAGGCCCTGACGCCTGTGATCCTCTCTGGTGTCGATCTCGATTTCAATGCCGTCGCGGTATCTGGAATAGGAAGAAGCCCCGGAGAATATCTCCCTGCCTTTATGTATCACCACCCCTAGTCCCAGGCGGCGGTACTCGTCATAATCTTTAAACTGTGAGACAAGATCGGTACTCCACCTGCTGGATCTGCACAGATGAAAAAGGGGCTCGTCAATCAGGTCCAGCTCCAGGCCGGGGGGCAGGGAAGAGACAGCCTGCTCCAGTTTTCTGCGGTCAAAAGCATCCGGTTCTTTTCGGAAGGCATAGCGGGAGACGACAGCGGCTTTTTCTCCGTAGTATTCTGTAATGGCGTTCTGCCATTCTTCATTTCGGCCCACCATAATCATAAAATCCTGCGTGCAGCCCTCTGGTTTAAAGGCAATCAGTTCCCTGCTGACCTTACCCGCAAAAAAGGTAAAGTCTCCCAGAACAGCCATCGCAGAGGCGGGAAGGTCTGTACTGTAGATCCTGCCCATAATGCCCTGGAGGCAGGAGAGGATCATGGTTTCCTCCCAGCCCTCAAAAAGTGCGGAAATCCGGGAGGTTTCAGTCATTTCATATATCATGGGCATCCTCATTCATATTCGGCAATGTCATAGATCAGTCTTTCGGTAGCCTCCCAGCCCAGGCAGGGATCAGTGATGGACTTTCCGTAAATTCCGCCGCCTACCTTCTGGCAGCCTTCCTCAATATAGCTTTCGATCATAACGCCCTTTACCAGCTTGTGGATGTCGGAGCTTAGTTTGCGGCTGTGCATAACCTCTTTTACGATCCGGATCTGCTGTTCATACTGCTTTCCGGAATTGGAGTGATTGGCGTCGATTACACAGGCGGGATTCTTTAAATCCGTTTTCTCATACATTTCCAGCAGCAGATTCAAATCTTCATAGTGGTAGTTGGGTATATTGTTGCCATGCTTGTTGGTGGCGCCCCTCAGCACGGTGTGGGTCAGGTCGTTGCCGGTGGTATTGACCTCCCAGCCCCGGTAAATAAAGGAATGGGGATGCTGGGCTGCATAAACGGAATTCAGCATCACGGACAAATCGCCGCTGGTGGGATTTTTCATTCCTGCCGCCACGTCAAAGCCGCTGACCGTCAGGCGGTGCTGCTGGTCTTCCACGGAGCGGGCGCCGATGGCCACATAGGAAAGAATGTCCGATACGTAGCGCCAGTTTTCGGGATACAGCATTTCGTCCGCGGCGGTCAGGCCTGTCTCTGCGATAGCCCGGATGTGCATTTTACGCATGGCGATCAGCCCGGCAAGAAAATCCGGTTTTCCCTCGGGGTCCGGCTGATGAACGATTCCCTTGTAGCCCTCGCCCGTGGTGCGGGGCTTGTTGGTGTAGATCCGGGGAATCAGGATCAGCTTGTCCCTGACCTGTTCGTTTACTCGGGCAAGGCGGGTGACATAGTCGCAGACCGATGTTTCGTTGTCTGCAGAGCAGGGACCGATGATGACAAGAAACTTACTGCTTTGGCCGGTAAGCACCTCTCTGATCTCGGCATCACGGTCTTTTTTTATTTTCACCAGATTCTCGGGAAGCGGAAACTGTTCCCGGATTTCTGCGGGTGTGGGTAGTTTCTTGATAAATTCGAAGCTCATATTTCCTCTCATTCCGCCGCGTAAGCGGCACTTCAATTCGGGTTGGACTTTATAAAAGGCGGCGTTTACCGTTTCCTGCCCGCGTGCGGGGTTATTGTAGCATATTCCCGAAAATCCTGCAAGAGGACGAAAAGACACAGCAGAGCATTACTTCATTAAAATTAAAAAATTTTATTTTTTTCTTTTCGAACAAGTCGGAATATGCTATACTTAAGTCTGAAAAGTGAAAATAGAATGGATGGTATTATGGCGGAGGACAATAATAGAATGGCTGCCGCCAGACGACAGCGCGTACAAATGCTGAAAAAATGTATTATCCTGTCAGCAGTAACGGTCATTATGCTGCCCATTGTGTTGTGCTTTATTCTATTGGACCGCATTCAGACTATGGACAAGACTCTGGAAAATCTGATCATGCAGGTGGAGACTCTGACAGGCATTGTGAGAGAACAGAGGCAGCAGCTGGAAGACCTGAAAAGCAAAGCGGCCGCCGATACAGGCGGGCAGGGCACAGGCGGCGGGGAGTACAGTCAGCAGGAGACGGATCTTAAGCCGGACCGGGAGGCGGATCCGGTGTCCGGGCCGGCAGAAGGGAAAAAAGAGACCGGCCGGCCGGATGATGCGGATGAGCAGGAAGAGGAAATAACCGCTGCCCATAAAGTGTATCTGACCTTTGACGACGGTCCGAGCAAATATACGGATGACATTCTGGATATTCTTGACAGTTATGGCGTAAAGGCCACTTTCTTTGTAGTAGGGAAGGAGAGCGATTCCGCCCGGGAGGCAATGCAGGAGATCGCGGCCAGAGGGCATACTCTGGGAATGCACTCCTACAGCCACAAGTATGCGGAGATCTATAAGTCTTTGGAGGACTTTGCCCGGGATTACGAAAAGATAAGGGATTATGTGTATGAGGTCACGGGGGTGGAAAGCACGGTGTACCGTTTTCCGGGAGGAAGCTCTAACTCGGTCAGTCACATAGACATGAATACGTTTGCGGATTATCTTGATACTCAGAGTGTACGTTTTTTTGACTGGAATATATCCTCCGGTGACGGCGGCGCAAAGCTTCTTTCGGTGGAAACATTGGTGGAGAACTGTACCGCGGATATTGAAAGATTTGAAACGTCTGTGATTTTGATGCACGATTCGGCGGCCAAGTCAACAACGGTGGAGGCGCTGCCCACGATCATTGAGAACATTTTGGCTCTGGAGGATACGGTGATTCTGCCGATTACGGAAGATACGGAGCTGGTTCAACATATTCAACGCCGGCCGGAAACGGACGGTGACCAATGAGTGAATGGAGGGTTTGATTTACAATGGGTTTTTTCTCAGACTTAAAAGAAGATCTGTCCCAGGCAGTAAATGAGCTGATGCCCGAGGACGAAAAACGCAAGGCGGAGGAACCGACGGAAGCACCTGAGCTTTCGTTGGATGAGATGCTGAAGAATATTGACGAGATACCGTTTCCGGAAGAACTGGAGGCTGAGCTTTCAGAAAGCGCACAGTCTGAAGAGCTGGAATCGGAGCCTGCGGCAGAATTTGATACGCAGGATACGGGGACCGCAGTTCAGGATTTTGCAGGCGGCTTCGGAACACCGGAGGCGGATACCGCAGTTCAGGATTTTTCGGGCGGCTTCGGAACACCGGAGGCGGATACCGCAGTTCAGGATTTTGCAGGCGGCTTCGGAACGCCGGATACGGATACCGCGGCCGGAGATTTGACAGACGGCTTGGAAACACCGGATACCGCAGCCGGGGATCTGTCAGGCGGCTTCGAAATGCCGGAGGCGGAACAGGAGACATGGACCGCGGCGGAGCCGAAAGCAGCAGACAGCGATGACGAGATGGAGAAATTGCTGGCGGAGATGCTGGAGGAAGGAACAGGCAGTGAGCCGGCTTCGGAAGTACCGGAGGAAACGGTGCAGACAGAAAACGCGGAAGCAGTGCTTGAAAATAATGAAATAGAAGAAAGTAAAGGAGAAGAGGAAGAAATGGATATGATGGAAGAAATGGAATATGGAAGAGACCAAGAGGTATCGGACGAGACATCTGTTATTACGGAGGGAATGACCATCACAGGTGATATTTCCACCATAGGCTCCATAGATGTGATTGGCACGGTGAACGGAAATATAGACGCGCTGGGCAAGCTGAATATTACAGGGCATGTGAACGGTAATTCCAAGGCGGCCGAAATTTATGCGGAGAGTGCAAAGATTAACGGT
>CAZAMX010000099.1:0-7400 GCA_964486095.1 uncultured Acetatifactor sp.
CCTTTTGATTTATATAGGAAAGGGCGGCATATTTATACCTTTGAAAATATCTGTAAAGAAGACAACAATATTTCCATGGGAGATGAGACGGTAAAGATATTTCTCAACGCAAAAGGAACCCTGGATGATGCCAGTGATGAGTTAAAGGCATTTCTGGATTATGTGGCAGGGAAGAAGCCGAAGGATACCTATGTAGAGAGGCTGGAAGAAGCTGTAAAAGAGGCCAAGAAGAATAGAGAATGGAGGCATGAGTATATGACGTTGTTAATGAGAGACCAGTTAAATAAAAAAGAGGGCAGAGAACAGGGTGAAGAAATGATGGCTAAGCTGATAATGTTATTAAATGAGGATGGACGGCTATCGGATATTGTCAAGATATCGCAGGATAAAGATTATCGTCAGAAACTTTATTTGGAATATCATATAATTTAAGAGCAGAACATCACAGGGCAGAACATTTTAAAAGTGTTCTGCCTATTATAAATGTGCCCGGCGGTTGAGTCCGAGATGGAAAACATCAACTTCTGCTTTCTTGTAAAGTGTCCTTTTTTGAAAGTATAATAGGGTCATATGAAAGGCAGATCAGGAGGTATACAAAATGATCGATCGGGAACAGATAGGAATCAAGATAGCTGCTTTGCGGAAAAAGGCAGGCTTATCTCAACAGGCACTGGCCGAAAAGCTGGGTGTCAGCGCCCAGGCAATCAGCAAATGGGAGGGAGGAAAAAATCTGCCGGACATCGATATGTTTCGGGAGCTGGCATGGTTTTTCCATATGACCATAGACAGCATCGTGGAAGGAAATCTGGCGTTTGCGGAGAAAAGCAGCCGGAAAAAACTTCCTGCCAGTGTGGAAGCTCTTTTACCGGATGCCGAAAGGCGCAGGCTCCTGCAGAGCCTGGCTGCTTACTGTACGGACATGGAACTCTATAACATTGCCAGGGAACTTTCCGAGGGAAGCCTGGAGCTGTCCGTCCAGGCGGGTATTGTGAGAACGAAAAGCGGGGCATATCAGGAAGGCGGGGCACAACAGGAGAGGCAAAAGGTGTCTATTCCCGCCAGCCTGCTTGAGGAGAACACGCTGCGGGAGACGGCGCCGTATTTTGCAAAGGCGTTGGGAAAAATGATGGGCAGCACGGAGCCGGGCCTGCGGCGGAGCGCGGAGTTGATGCAATGTCCGATATGTGGGGAAAAGCTTTCCCTTGAGAACAAAGATGAAAACAAGGAAAGATTTATCTGTAAAAACAGTCATTATTACGATGTGACGGACGGCGTTGTATATTTTGGCTCCCGTGAGATCCAGGGAGAGTTCTGGTCGCTGTTCATGAAAAATTATCAGGATTATCTCAGGGAACAGCGTCATCCGGGGAATCCCCGTTATCAGATGGGGACAGTTCCATGCAGCGAGGTGCGCTGGCAGATGGTGAAAAAGCTCCGTCCCAGGGTCATCCTGGATGTGGCTTGCGGTACCTGTAATGGATTAAAATACGACCTGCAGCGCATCAACTGGCCCTGTCTTGTCATTATGACAGACCTTTCCCACCGCATCCTTAAGTATAACAAACGGTATTTCAGCGAAGAGATGGTGAATCCTTATGTGGACATCGTGTGCCTGGCGTGTGACTGCGCCCACCTGCCTATTCGGGACGGCTGCATCGATATGGTGGTCTCAAACGGCGGCTTTGAGAGCATGCAGACCAAAATGCTGGAGGGTTTTCGGGAGGGCTACCGTGTGTTGAAGCCGGGCGGCCATGCGGTGTACAACATCAGCATTGCGGGAGATCATGCTTCCGAAAATACAAAGAAATGGGAGTATTTATATAGAACACTGGATGAGAGCTATTCCCTGCATGAAAAGCTTTATGACATTGAAGAGTGGGAAGAGGTATGTAAAAATACAGGATATGTCTCTACAGAGACGAAAGAAATCTATGGAGAGCTGCCTGCGCCAGAGGGAAATGTGTTCCCCTTTGAGAATGAAATTCTGCAGTGGATGGGAGAGTATCTGTGCGTGTCTGAAAAGTGATATTCCCATGATTTATGGCGCTTCCGGACTGTGCTCTTATCGGGTCCCCTTGCCAAGTCGGCATTTGAAATCCCGTAAGAGCCTTTGGGGAGCAGCTTTCTGTCGAAGAGTAGGCGGATTTCATTCCCTGCAATGAGAAAAATGCAGAAAAGACAAAATACCGATAGGGCAAAAATAGAAACACCAGAATTCCAAAACCGCCACACCGATCCACGCCGGGCTATCCGCTTTGAATATCCCAAGCATGGGCATGATCAGACAGGAGATAAAAAACACTCCGTGTACCATCAGCAGATATTTCAGGCACCTGTCTGTTTTTGTTTGTGGTTTTACCGTCAATCCGGCAAAGAATGCAGCTAATGACATAACAGCATAGCCTAACAGGTCATAGTGAAACAGCAGTCCACACTGCTGAAAATCAAGAAGTACAGCAGCCTGCTGCGTTAAATCATTTAGGCGGACGGTTGTTAGCTGTGCAAAATAGACCAATAAAATGATAGCTGTATATATGGCGGCAAACGCCATTGAAACATAGCCTGCCAGTTTAGCGTTCTTTTCGGAAAAATAAGCATATCCGCATATCATCGGTACAAAGCTGAATGCAATGAACATAGAGGAAAAGTAGCTGCCATTATCAAAGTCCAAAAGCATAGACATGGCAAAGCAGATTACTGCAATGAAATTAACCACAGAGCAATACATTCCTATTCTCTTATTCATCAATCCTGCACCGTCCCTGCAAAAAGAATATCGACCAGTTTACCGATATATGCGGCCCTGTCCCCGGCTTTCGCAAAATCATAACCAAGTAATTGTCTGATTGTCCCATTTCCTAAAAATGCCGCCTGCATTGCGGCAGTAAGAATAAATACAAGCATAGATTTATCTTCGTTTGATATACTGTTTTTCAAAGACAGCGAAAAACCCTGTTGCGTAAGTACATAATTGCAATTTTCCGTATAATTTTGCAAGTCACCCAAAATAGAAACACGTGAAATTGAAGAATGTTCAAATAGAAAATCAAAAACATAAACGGCGCAGGCCGTTAAGCGTTCTTTATCTGTTTCATATTGCTTTGTCATCTGAAATCCAGTGACTACTTTTTTAATAATGCGCTGCACACATTCCGTTATTAAATTTTCCTTACTTCCAAAGTGATAGTTGATTAATCCTAATCCAACATCTGCTTTCGCTGCAATCATGCGGGAAGTAATATCCTTGACGCTGCCGTTGTGCTGTTCAATCAATTCGGTGGTTACTTCAATTATGCGATTTTTTACATTTACGGTGTTGTCCATATCGGGCCCTCCTTGAACGGCGTTCAATTGCATTATATTGAACGCCGTTCTAAAAGTCAATAGATTTTTCGAATTATTTTAGCGAACTGTTACCATTTTGCTGCTTGTTGTAATCTGCCGGAACACTGTGTATAATGTATAATAGGAAAAGATAGCAGATTGATAAATGTAGACGAAAATAAGTCCATAATGTTTTTCTATATTGTGCAACACCGAATTTATCAGGTACTTACGCATTCGTTAAAAGTCATTAAATCATGATTAAAATATGGAGGAAAAGATATGCAGCATTTTATCAATGAGTATGAATACACACCGGATATTCTCGAAGAAAGCACAGGGGCATGGTGGGATTGCAAGTTCAAGGCCGGATACCGCTCCATGTTGGTGGTATTCATTTTGATTGCAGTGCTGTCAATTACTTTGAAAAAGCCTGTCCTTTTGCTGGTTGAACTTGCTCCCATTTTCGTTATAACGTTATTCAGGCTCAAGAAAAAGAAAGCGATTCAAATAGAGCAAGAACGAGTTGACACCTTGTTTCGTAATTCGGCCTTACTTTATCGCGTGGAAGTTGGCGAGGATATTTCCGTTACTTCTTCAAAGGGGGAAAACCACATTCAATTTTCAGATGTTGAAGACTATACCGAAACCAAGAACCTGATTATACTTTTCATAAGAGGAAGTATGACGCTGGCTCTTGACAAAAAAGGATTCAGGGAGGGCACAGAAGAGGCCTTTATGTCTTTATTAGCAGATACGATTAATTAGACCGTCAATTTCCGGTTTGAAGGTCAAATTGATTTTATCCGAGAGGTTACATTACAGGCGTAGACAACTGTGTAGAGGAGTATAAAATGCTGAATAACAAAGGGTTTGATTTATGGGCGGATGGATATGATAAAAGTGTGGGTATGTCGGACGAGGATGGCACCTATCCGTTTGCTGGATATAAGCAGGTTTTAAATGAAATTATAACAGAGTGCTGACTGACAAATGCAATACCGTTCTGGATATTGGTTTTGGCACCGGTACACTTACCACGAAATTGTATGAGCAGGGATGCCGAATTTGGGGCCAGGATTTCTCGGAAAGAATGATTGCGCTGGCCAAGGAAAAGATGCCTGAAGCAGAATTATATCAGGGAGATTTTTCAAAGGGACTTGTGGAGGAATTGAAAAATAATAAATATGATACGATTATAGCCACTTATTCCCTGCATCATCTGTCAGATGAACAAAAGAATAGATTAATCAAAAATATGCTGCCCTTATTGCAGGATGGGGGATGGCTCTACATTGGAGACGTGGCATTTGAAACACGCGCAGAGCTGGAACGCTGCAAAATATTGATTGGCGAAGAATGGGATGATGAAGAATTTTATTTTGCGGCAGACGAATGGACGAAATTATTTCCGCAGATGAAATATGAAAGGTTTTCATTCTGTGCCGGATTGTTATCCTTAAAAAGATGATATTTTGGGTTTGTGAAAGGGTGGAAACAGGATGAAGGAATTGCGAAAACCTTTCAAACTTTGCAAGGGGGATACCATTGCGGTGGTCAGCCCTTGTCATGGCTGGGCCGGAGATCCAAAGATTCGCTGGAAATACCAGCTGGGTGTCAAATATCTCCAGGAGATAGGGCTGAAGGTACTCCATGCGCCTAATGCGCTTAAAGGCTCTGTATATTTGTCTGAAAACCCCAAAGCGAGGGCAGAAGACATTATGTGGGCTTTTGAAAATGCCAATGTGAAAGCGATTATTGCCAGTGTGGGAGGTAATGACAGTATAAAAATCATACCTTATATAGAGTCATACCTAATCAACACTTATCCCAAAATATTGATAGGTTATTCTGATGTTATGAATTTGCATATTCTCGCCTATCATTGTGGCTTGTCTTCTTTTTACGGCTGCAATCTGTTATCTCCTTTGGCAGAAGCACAGGGCTGGCACCCATATAGCAGGAAGTGGTTTGAAAAGGTGCTTTTTTCTGATTCTGAAATAGGCATGGTTGAACCGTCTAAGGAATGGACCTATGAAGAAGCGGATTATTTTAATCCGCTTCACAAGCGTACTTATTATTCGAACAATAGATATGAGCTTGTTCAGGGGGAGGGAACGGTGAAGGGCAGGCTGTTTGGCGGTCATACCGGGCTGAAGGAGCTGGAAAATACGCCGCTGGCACTTGATGCAGAGGATTTCAGGGACACAATTCTTTTTTTAGAAGACATTCCCGAATTTTATACGCCACCGGCTATTGAGGATTTTCTGAGGTGGCTTGACGGAATCGGAGCGCTGAAAGAAATAAACGGAATTATTCTGGGAAAAGAAAATGAAAATACCGCCTTTACCAAACAGAAGAAGACGGTAAGAGATGTGTTGTCCCGATTGGGATTGGGGAAGCTTCCGGTTATTTATGGAGTGAATTTCGGACATTCTTCTCCTGTCTGTGTTCTGCCATATGGGGCAGAAGCGGAAATAAATTGCGAAAAAGTTACTTTTTCGATTTTGGAAAGCGGTGTATTGTAGGATTACCAATGGCTATATGGAAAAAGGATAAATAATGATTAAACGTATCTATAAAAGAAATGCGTGTAAATTCTGGATTAGTTTGATACCGGTGGTGATTGTAGGGGTTATGGCCCCTCTGCGATCTTATATTATGCAGCTTTTGATAGATTCCAAAAGTTACAAGGATTTGCTGAAAAAGTGCCTTATTGCTGCTGTTTTCAGCATAGCAGTGTTCATTTTTGAGTGGATCAGCAAAAAGCGGCAGGCTGCAGTTGTGCGGGATATGGAAAAAGATTTGCGTGATCAGGTGATGTGTAAGCTATTTTATATATCTGCTAATCAGTTTGAAAAAAAGGGCCTGGCTTATTATCTTTCCAAATTTACGACAGATATAGGGATCATATTGAACGACGGAATCAACAATATATATGGTATGATTATGCAGCTTGTTTTCGTGGTTGTTGCCGTCATTTACTTGTTTTGCGTAGAACCGTTTATCTTACTGATCGTTGCTGCAGTCAGCATCGTGCAATTTGGAGTTCCGAATGTTTTGAAAAAGAAAATAGCTTCTTCCAGGAAAGAGTATACGGAGGCAGTGGAAGTTTACCTGGATGGCGTTAAAAAAGATTTGGGCGGTCATAAGGTAATCAGAACCTTTGACGCCGTGAAGCAGATTTTGGGAAAGCAGGCAGATCTAAGCGATTTTGTGAGCAGAAAAAATGAATATTCCTCTAAAACTCTGTACTGGGCACAAGCGTTGGCGTCCTTTGTAAATAATGGAGCATTTCTGATTGTTTTGGGAAGTTGTCTGTTCTTTGTTGCCGCAGGCAGAATTACGATTGGTGAAGTGGTGGCAATTACTAATATGATGAATTTTGTATTAACACCGAGTAAGGCAATCGCTAATGGGATGATTCAGCTGAAAGCCATGGAGAAAGTAAATGCGGAATTGGAGTCTTTACTGGAGCTTGACAGCGAAAACGATAACAAAGTAAGCTTAGAGGAAAATATCCGGGAAATTCGCTTGGATCAGGTTCACCAGAAGATCAGCGACAGCTTTTCTTTGGATAATCTTATGCTCAATTTTGAAGAGGGCAAAAAATATGCGATCGTAGGTAAAAGCGGAAGCGGCAAATCAAGCATCATAAAGCTGCTTACGGAATATGGAGCGGATTATACCGGTAAGGTTTTAATTAACGGAAAAGAGCTGTCAGAGCTTAACCGGGAAAGCATCATGCATGTAAGCCCTGTCTGTTATCAACAGACCTACATATTTAATGATACGGTCTTTAACAATGTGGCCCTGTACCAGGAGTATTCTAAGGAAGAGGTAATAAATGCCCTTAAGAAGGCTGGTATTTATGATACCATCCAGAGACTTCCGCATGGAGTGGATGAAAAAATCCGGGAAAACGGCAGTAATTTTTCGGGCGGCGAGCTGCAGAGAATCGCTCTGGCAAGGCTGTTTTTAAGAAACAAGACCATGACCTTCCTTGATGAAATCACATCCGGGCTGGACAATGAAACCGCCTATGAGATTGAAAAAAGACTGTTGGATGAGGACAT
>CAZAMX010000100.1:0-7373 GCA_964486095.1 uncultured Acetatifactor sp.
TACCAACCGGGAGCTTTCCTGGATTCTTTTTGACCACAGGGTATTAAATGAGGCAAGAGATAAGACCATTCCGCTGTTTGAGCGGCTGAAATTCTTAAGCATCACGGCCTCCAACCTGGATGAGTTCTTTATGATCCGGGTGGCATCCCTAAAGGATATGGTGAATGCGGAGTATGAGAAAAAGGACATTGCAGGCATGACGCCCAAGGAACAGCTGGCCGCCCTGGATGTGGCAATTCATGATTTGGTAGACCTGCAGTATTCCACCTGGAACAGATCCCTTGTTCCGCAGCTGGAAAAGAACGGATTGAAGATCATCAGCAGGCATGAGGATTTAAGCGGGGAGGAAGCGGCGTTTATTGACAGTTATTTTGAAGAGAATGTGTATCCCGTGCTGACGCCCATGGCGGTGGATTCCTCCAGGCCCTTTCCCCTGGTGCGGAACAAGACCCTGAACATTGCGGCTCTGGTACACAAGAAAAACAGTAAGGAAGAGCTGGAATTTGCCACGGTACAGGTGCCTTCCGTGTTGGAGCGTATCGTGCTGCTTCCTTCCGCGGGCAAGGTGAAAAAGATGATCCTGTTGGAAGAGATTATCGAGCGGAATATGCACAAGCTTTTCCTGAATTATGATATTGTATGTGCTCACCCGTTCAGAGTGATGCGGAATGCGGACCTTACCATTGAAGAAGATGAGGCGGCCGATCTGTTGAAGGAGATCCAGAAGCAGCTAAAGAAGCGTCAGTGGGGGGAAGCCATCCGTCTGGAAGTAGAAGACGGCATGGACAAGCGGCTGTTAAAAATCTTAAAAAGCGAGCTTCATATGGGGCAGAATATCTATAAGATTGCAGGCCCTCTGGACCTTACCGTATTGATGAAGATTTATGGTCTGGAAGGCTTTGAGCAGCTGAAAAATCCTAAATTTACGCCCCAGCCGGTGCCGGAGCTTCCCTCCGGCTGCCAGATATTTACAGAGATCAGGAAAGGGGATATTCTGCTGCATCACCCTTATCAAACCTTTGAGCCGGTGGTGAACTTTATCCGGCAGGCGGCAAGAGATCCGGAGGTGCTGGCCATCAAGCAGACGCTCTACCGTGTCAGCGGAAATTCACCGATTATTGCAGCTCTGGCTCAGGCGGCGGAAAACGGTAAGCAAGTATCGGTGCTGGTGGAGCTGAAAGCCCGCTTTGATGAGGAAAACAATATTGTCTGGGCGAAAATGCTGGAGAAGGCCGGCTGTCATGTGATATATGGGCTGGTGGGCTTAAAGACCCACAGCAAGATTACCCTGGTGGTTCGCCGGGAAGAGGACGGTATCCGCCGTTATGTACATTTGGGTACCGGCAATTATAACGATGCCACGGCAAAGCTGTACACGGATATTGGGCTTTTAACCTGCGCCGAATCTGTGGGAGAGGATGCTACGGCGGTGTTTAATATGCTGTCCGGCTATTCCGAGCCCCTGGTGTGGAACAAGCTGAGCCTTGCGCCGCTTTGGCTGAAGGATAAATTTCTTTATCTGATCGGCAGGGAGAAGGAGCATGCGCTGGAAGGGCGTCCGGCTAAAATCATAGCCAAAATGAACTCTCTTTGCGACAGGGACATAATTGCCGCGCTCTATGAGGCCAGCGGAGCAGGAGTTAAGATTGATCTGATCGTCAGGGGAATCTGCTGCCTGAAAACCGGGATTCCGGGAGTCAGCGAAAACATTACGGTGCGCTCCATCGTGGGAAACTTTTTGGAGCACAGCAGGATTTTCTATTTTGAAAATGATGAAAATTATGAGATATACTGCGGCAGCGCAGACTGGATGCCCAGGAATCTGGAGCGGCGGGTGGAGATCCTGTTCCCTGTGGACCGGCCTGAATTGAAGGAAGAGCTGCTTCATATTCTCCAAAGTCAGCTGAAGGATAACGTGAAGGCGTCCGTACTGCTGGCGGACGGCAGCTATGAGAAGGTGGACAGAAGAGGAAAGTCCCGTTTTCTGTCTCAGGAGGCTTTCTGTCAGGAGGCAGTAAACAGGGCAAACGCTGCCGGGGAAGAAGAAACCCTGGTGACAAGAACGTTTATTCCGGAGGTACATCAGTGAAGATATATTTAGCGTCTGCATCTCCCAGAAGGAGAGAGCTTTTAGAGCAGATCGGTCTGAAATTTGCAGTGAAGGTCAGCAACGTGCAGGAGAAGGCTGCTTCCTCCGAGCCCGGGAAGATGGTGGAAGAGTTGTCCGAGCAGAAGGCCCGTGCGGTGTTTGGAGAGCTGGAGCGGGAGAGCAGGGCGGAGGAAATCCTTGTGATCGGAGCGGACACCGTGGTGGCAATGGACGGCAGGATTCTGGGAAAGCCTTCGGACGAAAAGCATGCGGCTGAAATGCTGGAGCTGCTGGCGGGAAAAGTCCACCGGGTCTATACGGGAGTAACCCTTATTCACAAAACAGCGGAAGGGAAGAAGTGCCGTAAGACATTTCATGAAGTGACCGAGGTGAGCTTTTATCCCATGAACGAGAAAGAAATCGCCCGTTATTTATCAACCGGAGACTGTATGGATAAGGCCGGGGCGTATGGAATTCAGGGCTTTTGCGCCAGATATATCAGGGAAATCAAAGGGGATTACAATAATGTGGTAGGGCTTCCCGTGGGGAGACTTTATCAGGAGGCAAAGGAATGGCTGGAAAATGAAAGAGAGGCGCTTGCAAATGAAGAAGGCTGTGATTTTTGACCTGGACGGGACCCTGTCCGATTCCATCGCCAGTCTGAAATACTGCGGAGACAGGGCGCTGGCGCCCTTTGGGTACGGCCCTTATCCTGAAGCGGACTACAAGTATTTTGTGGGAGACGGGGCGGCAAATTTGATAAAAAGAGCGCTGATAAAATCAGGGGATCGGGAGCTGGTTCATTTTGATGAGGCATTTGCTCTTTATAAGGAGTATTTCGCGGCGGACTGCATGTATCAGGTGAAGCCCTATGACGGAATACCGGAGCTGTTAAAGGAGCTCAAAAGCAAAGACATCCGCATTGCGGTGCTTTCCAACAAGCCCCATGCGCAGACGCTGGAGGTGATTCACACCCTGTTCGGGGAAAACTGCTTCGATGTGATCCGGGGGCAGAAGGACGGTGTTCCCATCAAGCCGGATCCGGCAGGTGTGTTTGCCATTTTGGCGGAGTTTGGGCTGACGGCGGCCGACCTTTTGTATCTGGGGGACACGGCCACGGATATGAAGACGGGAAAGAGCGCGGGAGCCTTTACCGTCGGTGCACTCTGGGGATTTCGGGACAGAGGGGAGCTGGAAGAGGCTCATGCGGACGCCATCATCGCCCATCCGGCGGAGCTGCTGGAATATTTGTGAGGTATCGTTGTCTTTCGGGCATATTTTTCCATACACAGTATTGACATGAGGCGCATAACATTGTAGTATGTGGGCATAAAGAACTGTACCGGGCGGATTGACACGGTATCCCGGTGAGTAAAGGAGGGTAGAAGTATGCGCGAATTTGATGACAGAGTTTTGGAATATTTTCTGGATAATCAGCTTCAGCTTTTCCCCGAAAAGGTAGCAGAAACGCTGGATGAAGCAGAAGAATTTCTGGAGGACTGTATGGCGGTGCTGGTGGAATCCGCGGACGAGGTAATGGATTATTTTGAAGAGGAAGGTATCGACGTAGAGGGCGCCGGAGAAGATGAGATCTTGGAGGCCAAGGAGGTCTTTGACATCGGCGACGGCAGGTATCTGATCGTCGAAGGATAAGATGTAAGCCGGTAGGAAGTAAAATAGAAGTAAAAATATGAGAAGGAGCTGTTGCGGGATATGCCGGGGCAACGGCTCCTTCAGGTTTTAATACGGGGGGATTATGCTGAAGCTGGAATACGACAAAAAGCAGATTGAAGAGGTTATTGACAGGATTGTAAGGAAGACCATGAATATGGATCTGACCTGGGACTGGCCCTGCGGGGTGGCTTATTACGGAATGGGGGAAGCCTATGAAAAGACCGGGAAGGAAGAGTATCTGAAGCTTTTAAAGGACAGGGTGGATGAGCTGATTGAACTGGGACTTCCGCCGGTGTGGACGGTGAACGCCTGCGCGATGGGACATTGTCTGGTGACGATCTATCAGGCCACAGGGGAGCAGAAATATTATGATATTCTCATGAGCAAGATTGAGTATCTGAAGAAGGATGCGCTCCGGTTTGGAGATCATGTGCTGCAGCACACGGTTTCTGCCAATAACGACTTTCCCGAGCAGGCATGGGCAGACACCCTGTTTATGGCGGCACTTCTCATGCTGCGCGTGGGGGTGATGAACGAGGACCAGGAGCTGATTGAGGATGCACTGAATCAGTGGTACTGGCATATCCGCTATCTGCAGAATCCCGGCAGCGGCTTTTATTATCACGGCTATGACAACATTGCCGGGGATCACATGTCCGGTATTTATTGGGGCAGGGCCAATGCCTGGGCGGCATACACCATGTCGAAGGTGAGCGGGCTGCTTCCCCAGTGCTACCTGTATCCTGCGTACATAGACGTGGCAGGCTCCCTGAATGAGCTGCTGGCCGCGCTGAAGACGGTGCAGACGGAGAACGGGCTGTGGAGAACCGTGCTGGACGACGAGGATTCCTATGAAGAGATTTCCGCCTCCGCAGGGATTGCGGCCGCCATGCTGGAGCGGGGCAATGCCCTTCACGGGAAATATATCAATAAAGCCATAAAGGGGCTGCTTAACAATGTCAGCGAGGACGGCAAGGTGATGAATGTGTCCGGAGGCACGGCGGTCATGCGGGATAAGGAGGGCTACAGAGGTATTCCCAGGGCATGGATTCAAGGCTGGGGACAGGGTTTGGCGCTGGCATTCTTCTCCACTCTGCTTGTATCCGACACCATTGCCAAGGACGGGTCGATGTGAATGAGAAATTATTTATTTTTTGACGATTGCTTTTAAATGTTCCAGTATCTCGTAGGGCACGAAGAGATTTCCGTAGCCGGTGCCCAGGTCCAGTCCCGGTTTGTTGCCGCCGTGAAAATCGCTGCCGCCGCTTAAGAGCAGATCATACTTTTTGGCCAGGGCCCGGATCTGGCGTTCTTCATGGGGCTTATAGGTGCTGTAAATGGCTTCAATGCCTATAAGACCGGCCTCCTTTAACTCTGCGGTGAGAGTATCCAGCCGTTCGTCGCTCATGCGGTAGAGGATGGGGTGTGCGAGGACAGGAATGCCGTCTGCCTCCAGGATCAGCCTTACCGCCTGCACCGGCGTCACCTTTTCCCGGGGGACATAGCAGGGGCAATGGTCACCCACATAGCGGTCAAAGGCCTCCTTCATGCTTTGGATATAACCGTGATTTAACATATATTTCGCATAATGGGCCCGGGTAATCACGGAGTCGGGAAACTCATCCAACAGGGCTTCATAGGTAATGTCAACGCCTGCTTCCCGCAGCAGACCGCACATTTTTTGATTGCGGACAGTGCGGGAATCCACAAACTCCCGCAGCTGTTTTGCAAAAGATTGACTGTGATGATCAATATAAAGCCCGACAACATGCACGTCCTGGCCCTGATATTCCGTGGAAAATTCAATGCCGGGAATGACCTCGGGGACCGGGGAGAGTGCAGAAACCTGATTTTCCGGAGAGAAGGGGGCTCTTCCATGAAAGCCGGCCTTTGTGGATGTCTGCTTCTGGGCCGAACATACGGGGTTAAGATTTTCTTTCTGCTCGTTATATAGCCTTTGTCTTAGCTTTGCCGCATAGAAAAGGGCCTCGTCCAGTCCGTCTACCGTGTCGTGATCGGTGAGGGCAAAGGCGGCAAGCCCCTTTTTCATGGCGTAGTCTACCAGTTGGACAGGGGTATAAGTTCCGTCGGAGCGGGTGGAATGTACATGTAAGTCAATGGGCCGCATATCCAATTAATTTTCCTCGTCTTCCTTCTGGGCGGTGAAGACGGTTCTCTTTCTGGCCATTTCATCGCTCTCCAGATATTCGTCGTAGGTGGTAATCTTATCCACGATCTGACCGCTTGGCAGAATTTCAATGATACGATTGGCCGTGGTCTGTACGAACTGGTGGTCATGGCAGGCAAACAGCGCTACACCGGGGAACTTTATCAAGCCGTTGTTTAAGGCGGTGATGGATTCCATGTCCAGGTGGTTGGTAGGCTCGTCAAAGAGCAGGCAGTTTGCGCCGCTGATCATCATTTTGGAGAGCAGGCAGCGTACCTTCTCGCCTCCGGAGAGAATTTTTACCTTCTTGACGCCGTCTTCGCCGGCAAACAGCATACGCCCCAGGAAGCCTCTCACATAGGTCACATCCTTTACGGGGGAGTATCCGGTGAGCCAGTCGGTGATGGTCAGGTCATTGTCAAATTCTGCGGTATTATCCTTGGGGAAGTAAGCCTGAGAGGTGGTGACACCCCATTTAAAGCTTCCCTCGTCAGGTTCGATTTCGCCCATCAGGATTTGGAACAGGGTGGTCTTGGCAAGCTCCTGTCCGCCCACAAGGGCAATTTTGTCCTCATGACCCAAACAAAAGGAGACATCGTCCAGCACCTTTTCCCCGTTTATTGTCTTGGAAAGGTGTTCCACGGTGAGTACTTCGTTTCCGATCTCACGGTCAGGCCGAAAGTCGATATAAGGATATTTCCTGCTGGAGGGTTTGATTTCATCCAGCTCGATCTTTTCCAGGGCACGCTTTCTGGAGGTTGCCTGCTTGGATTTGGATGCGTTGGCAGAGAAGCGGGAGATGAATTCCTGCAGCTCCTTGATTTTTTCTTCCTTCTTCTTGTTGGCTTCCTTCATCTGCTTCACCAGCAGCTGGCTGGATTCGTACCAGAAATCATAATTGCCGGCATACAGCTGGATCTTGCCATAATCAATGTCGGCAGTATGAGTACATACCTTGTTTAAAAAGTAGCGATCATGGGAAACTACGATCACCGTATTCTCAAAATCGATCAGAAAGTCCTCCAGCCAAGCGATGGCATCCAGGTCCAGGTGGTTGGTGGGCTCATCCAGAAGCAGAATGTCCGGGTTGCCGAACAGGGCTTTTGCCAGCAGGACTTTCACCTTCAGACTGCCGTCCAGATCCTTCATCGTGGCATAATGGTATTCCGTGCCCACGCCAAGGCCGTTTAACAGCATGGCAGCGTTGGATTCCGCTTCCCAGCCGTCCATTTCCGCAAACTCGGCCTCCAGCTCACTGGCACGGATGCCGTCCTCATCGGAGAAATCTTCCTTCGCATAGATGGCGTCCTTTTCCTTCATGATCTGGTACAGGCGTTCATTGCCCATGATAACCGTATCCATAACAACAAAGTTATCATATTTAAAATGATCCTGCTCCAGTACGGAGAGGCGCTGTCCGGGGGTAATGGCAATATCGCCCTT
>CAZAMX010000101.1:0-7370 GCA_964486095.1 uncultured Acetatifactor sp.
TCTCTTTCCTGAAAGAATTCTCTTTCCTGAAAGAATTCTCTTTCCTGAAAGAATTCTCTTTCCTGAAAGAATTATCTTTCCTGAAGGAATTACCCTTCTCTTCTAAACTGTTATTTCCCATCCAATCCTTATTTCAGCTCCCGTCTATACACTTGCGCCCCGTCCTGCCGGACATGAGTGATTTCCTTTGCGCCTAGCCGATCAGCCAGTCATACATCTCCTGATATTTCCTTGCGGAAACATGCCAGGAGAAGTCAGCTGCCATGGCTCTGTCAACCATTTTATTCCACTCGCGCTTCCGGTCATAATAAATCTGCTCTGCGTAGCGAATGGTATTCAGCATCTCGTGGGCGTTGTAATTGGTAAAGCTGAAGCCTGTTCCGGTTCCTTCGTATTCATTGTATGCCTGTACCGTATCTTTCAGACCACCTGTCTCCCGCACAATGGGAATGGTGCCATAGCGCAGGGCCATGAGCTGGCTTAAACCGCAGGGTTCGAACAGAGACGGCATGAGAAACGCATCACAGGAAGCATATATCTTGTGAGATAATGCGTCGGAATAATAAATATTCGCGGATACCTTATCCCCGTATTTCCAGTCAAAATGGCGGAACATGTTTTCATAACGTTCCTCGCCGGTTCCCAAAACCACCAGCTGTATATCATCCTGACATAATTCGTCCATAATATAAGCGATCAGATCAAAGCCCTTCTGATCCGTCAGACGGGATACCACACCGATCATCATCTTCCTGTCGTCCTGACACAGCCCCAGCTCCTGCTGAAGCGCCCGCTTATTCTTTACCTTCTCCTTGCGGAAGTTCACGGCATTGTACTGCTTCACGATATAGGGATCCGTTTCAGGATTAAACTCCGCATAGTCGATACCGTTCACAATTCCCCGCAAATCCCTTGCCCTTGCCCGGAGAAGTCCATCCAGCCCTTCTCCGTAAAAAGGTGTCTTGATCTCTTCCGCGTATGTGCTGCTCACCGTGGTCACCGCATCCGAGTAAACAATACCGCCCTTTAACAGATTTGCGTCTTTGTATGCCTCCAGCTTGTCGGGAGTAAAATAAAATTCCGGCAGTCCGGTAATGCCCCGAACCGTTTTCGTATCCCATTTCCCCTGAAATTTCAGATTGTGGATGGTAATCACCGACTTGATACCACGATAAAAATCTCCCTCCTGAAAGCGTTCCTTTAGATACACCGGGATCAGGCCCGTCTGCCAATCATGGCAATGAATTACATCCGGCCGAAAACCCAGCACGGGCAGCGCCGACAAAACCGCCTTGGAGAAAAACGCATATCGCTCGATCTCCCATTTTGGGTCGTCACTGTATACCTTGGAACCGTTAAAATAATATTCATTGTCGATAAAATAGTAATGTACACCCTCCACTTCCGCTTCCAACAGGCCTACATACACATTTTTCCAGTCAAAGTCCATGTAAAAATGTCTGACATACTGCATTTTGTCCTTCCACTCCTGCTTCATGCAGACATATCTGGGAATGATCACCCGTACATCAAAATACCGCTTGTCAATACATTTCGGAAGGGAGCCCACAACATCGGCAAGCCCGCCTGTCTTAATAAAAGGAACACCTTCTGATGCTGCAAAAAGAATTTTTTTCATTGTAACCCTCCACCGCAAAATTTCAGATCGGGAACGACGCTTCCTGCCCTGAATAAGGATATTATACAACAGTATCAATTCGGTGGAAAGTACTTTTTTTACATCTCCATGACAAATCTGAACTTCTTTTCACACTACTCTCGGTAAGAGAGCCGTATTCTGTCCGCAATCAGCGCAATGAATTCGGAATTGGTGGGCTTCCCCTTTCCCGTGTCAATGGTATAGCCGAACAGTGCGTCCAGAGTCTCCATTCGGCCTCGGCTCCATGCCACCTCAATAGCATGACGAATCGCTCTTTCCACCCTGCTGGGCGTGGTTTGAAAACGCTTTGCAATCGTAGGATAAAGTATTTTGGTAATGGAACTGATCATTGCCGGATCCTCCACGGACATCATGATAGCCTCCCGCAGGTACTGGTAGCCCTTGATGTGCGCCGGCACTCCGATTTCGTGTATCATGTCGGTCACATCCTGCTCCAGATCCCTGATCACCTCCTTTTTCTCCGTCTCCTGCACAGTACGATTGCTGTCGGTCTTTGCGGAAGGAACCGTAATCATGATTTGAAATTCCTTATCCCCGTTCATCAAATCCCCTAATATCTTGTATATTTTTTCATTATCTTTCGCAGCCGTGACATTGAGTTGTTCCATAAAAATCCCTCCAAGTTGAAGAAAGTCAAAATTTCGTACTTTTCCATTATAAAAGATATAAGTTTGATACAGCAACTCCAACTCATCGCGCTTTTCGCCCAAGTGCGGCAAAAAAACCGGCAAGACGGGAACATCCTGCGGTAATCTACATTTTTCCCGCAAAAATACTTATTTTTACGCCCGCTGCCTGATTACGTAAAAAATAACAATTCAGCCTTGCAGCAAGTCACGCCACCTGTGGCAATAACTTCCTGCTCAGACGCGCTTTCGCTCGAGAAAAAACGTAACGGTACATAAGTCTCCAAAGTACGGAGACTAAGTACCGACGTTTTTTACGGTCTTTGCAGGAAGTCATTACCTCAGGCGGCTTAACATACAAAAGCCTGAATAGTTACCATAAAAAGTTCATACGCCGGCAGCGTTGAGGAATAAAAACTTTTCGCACTAAACATTCACTTTTCATGCAGGATGTCCTCCTGTGCGGTAAAATAGAGTTAAGAAATTTTTCGCACGGAGGATGATGCAAATGAAAAAAAGAGAAAAAAGGGAAGCGAAAAAACAAGACCGGGGAATAGTAGACTTCATGATGGTGACAAACCATTTTTTTCACAAGTTGAGTGACTGGATTGCGCAGATGGACGATCCGAGAAATCCAAGCTACATCACATACAGCCAGACAGATCTAAATTATATGGCGATTCTTAAGAATATATGCGGCCAGCATTCCATGCGGGAAATGGACGAAAATTTTAATAAAAGGAATTGCATAGACACGCTCCGTATCCTGTCAGGACACCAGAGCCTTGAAGAAATGCCCCATTATGACACGCTGAATTATTATCTGGAAAGGCTTTCGCCGGAATGCCTTTCGGAATTGAGACGAAAAATGGTGACAAGCCTGATCAGGGGGAAACAGTTTAACAGGAACCGGCTCCTTGGAAAATACTGGCGGGTAATACTTGATGGGACAGGTTTGTTCTGCTTTAAGGAGAAACACTGTGAAAACTGTCTGTGTACGGAACGGCGGACGGATGACGGGAAAAAAGAAAAGCTGTATTACCATAAGGTTCTGGAAGCAAAGATTGTGCTGAGCGAGAGCATTGTAATCAGTTTAGGGACAGAGTTTATAGAAAACGAAAAGGAAGATGTGGAGAAGCAGGACTGTGAGACAAATGCGGCAAAACGTCTTATGGAGAGGATCAAAAAGGATTATCCAAGGTTGCCCGTCTGCATACAGGGTGACGCCCTGTACGCGACGGAGCCGATGATGAAGCTGTGCAGGGAGAAATACCATTGGGCGTATATTTTTACGCAGAAGGATACGCGCCAGAAATTACTGGATGAGGGGTTTGAATGGATCAAAAGCGGCGGCGTAAAAAAGGTAAGCGTGCTGTGTGAAGAAAAGGGGACGGGCTGCTATGCCAACCATGTGGAAGAAGTGGCGGGCAAAAAAGAGAACATGAACGTATTTGAATATGAATACGAAAAGAAGGATAAAAAAGGAAAAAAGTACAGAGTAGGGTTCCGCTGGATAAGCAGTCTGGAGCTTACGGAGAAAAATCTGGAGGAAATGATAAAGGCAGCAAGAGGACGCTGGAAAATAGAAAACGAAGGCTTTAATAATCAGAAAAACGGAATATACCGGATAGAACACCTCAACAGCAGAAACAGTAATGCGATGAAGAACCATTATCTGCTGACGCAGATAGCGGATATACTGATGCAGCTTTACCTGGCATGGAATCCCTATATAAAAAAGCTGAAGCAGACAGTAAAAAATACATCTTCCGGGTTACTGGAAAGTTTTCGAGGACTCAAGGTAACGTCGGAAGATGTATCCTACATTTTCAGATACACAACTGTGTATCTGGAATAACAAGATCATTTTAGCACAGGTGGTGATGGGATGGAAGACAAAATAACAGAATATTTATCCACCGGTAAAAAAAGGAGGTTAGTGCCCCTGTTAATTGTGGATAACTTTCCGACAATGCAGGAATAACTTTTATAAAATGAGAAACAGCGTCTGAGTGACAGGAATGATGAAATTCATTCCTCATCGCTGTCTGATCCGAATTCCTCTTGACCTGCCCCGTATTTCGGTGTAGCATAACATATATAGAAACTTTTTCGTAGTTTCTATTATCCAAATTCTATTATAACGAAACAGTATGTTGTATCGGCTTTGGAGTATGGGGGAAATACAAATGGGGGGACGGGAATTTTGGCATGAGAAGGAAACTTACATAGATGCTTTATTGAATTCGCTGAATATGCTGGCTGAGGATACCTACGTTTATATTTTGAATCTAAAGCAGGGCAGGACATGGTTCTCGGAGGCCACAAGGGACCGCTTCGGGATTCGGGAAGCCTGTTCCCGCACTTCAGACCATTTTGAAATCCTGTGCGGCTTGGTCCATCCCGACGATTGGTGGGAGTATGAAGAGGGAGTTCCGGAACGGATGCGGGGAGAGAAGCTGAACTGGGTCTTGTGCATCAGGATCAGGGATGTTTCCGGGGAATACCATCTGTATAGCATCCATACCGATATTGTAAAAGACGGGGAAAGCGGAGAGGAATACCTGCTTATGCTCATGCACAACGAGAACGTCCTGCCGAAGATCGACGCCCTGACGGATCTGTATTCCCAGGCCAGATTTACGACAGATATTGATGGGGCAATTGTGTCTAAGGTTCCCTTTGCAGTGTTGATGATCAAGCTGGAACGGTTTAATAATTTGAGTATTATTTACGGCAATGACTTTGCAAATCAGGTCTTAAAAGAATCGGCGCTGCAATTTATCTATATGATGAACGAGGACAGCGCAGTATATCGTCTTGACGGTCCCAGATTCGGATTTATCTTAAAAAAGTGCGGCAGGGAAAAGCTGCTTTCCTTTGAGCAGACGTTGAGAAATACGCTGGCAAAGGGTATCCGGGCAAACGAGCGGCGAATCACGCTGAAAATGTGCGCGGGGGCAATTTTAATCGACCAATATGAAGGTAAGGCAGATTCCCTGATTTCCAAGGCAGCTTACGCGCTGGGGCATTCTGAAACGGAACATCAGGGGAAGCTGATTATCTTTAATGATGAGGTGCGCACATCAAAGCATGTTGACCTGGATTTGATGAAGGTGATTCATCAGTCAGTCAGGGAGGGCTGCGAAGGATTTTATGTGGAATACCAGCCTATTGTAGTGTCCGGGACAGGCCGTATCGCGGGGGCGGAGGCCCTGGTACGGTGGCGCAGAGAGCCTTACGGGATTGTCCCGCCCGGTATGTTTATCGAGTGGATGGAGAAGGATCCCGGGATGTATGAACTGGGAAATTATGTGCTGCAGACGGCGCTGCGGGAAACGGTGGGCCTGCTGGAGATTTTGCCTGAATTTGTGTTGAATGTCAACGTGTCGGCAAGGCAGCTGGAACGGGAAGAGTTCCGCGGAGAAGTGCTGCGCATTCTGGAACAGACGAAATTTCCGGCTTCTCATCTGTGCCTGGAACTGACAGAGCGGTGCAGGGATATGCCGCTGGAAGTGATAAAGGGAGAGGTGGAATTTTTTCGGAAGTATGGCATCCGCATGGCAATGGACGACTATGGCACCGGAAGCGCATCCTCCGGGATTGTGCTTCACGCACCCATGGATGAGATTAAACTGGATATGAGCTTTATCCGGGGGATCACCGAGGATGCGAAAAAGCAGGCCATGGTCAAGTCCATCGTGGACTTTGCCAACAGCTGCGGCATGAGTACTTGTCTGGAAGGTGTGGAGACGGAAGAATTGCAGGACTATCTGCGGATATACAAGGCTACCTGGTTCCAGGGGTATTATTACTCAAAGCCGATGGAGATTGAAAAGTTCCGGGAGTTGGTGCAAACGTGCGTCGGTTAAAGTACACGGAAAAAATGCGGGAAGCAGAGGCTTCCCGCATTAAAATACCGTCAGTTATTGCCGCAGCAATCCTCGCTTTTATCAAAGGCGGGGTTGAAGGCATAGAAGTTCTTAGAGTCCAGTCGATCCTGAACAATGCGCAGGGCTTCACCGAAACGCTGGAAGTGCACCACTTCACGCATACGCAGGAATTTAATGGGCTCGCACACGTCGGGATCGTCGATCAGCCGCAGAATATTGTCATAGGTAGTACGGGCTTTCTGCTCTGCAGCCATATCCTCCATCAGATCGGTGATGGGATCGCCTGTAACCTGGAACTGGGCGGCGGTGAAGGGAAAACCGGAAGCTGCCTGGGGCCATACGCCTACTGTGTGGTCCACATAATAATTGGCAAAACCGCTTTTTTCGATTTCCTCCATGGAGAGGTTTCTGGTCAGCTGATGGACAATGGCAGCCACCATCTCAAGGTGGGCCAGTTCTTCGGTGCCGATGTCGGTCAACACTCCCGCTACTTCTCTGTAGGGCATGGAGTAACGCTGGGACAGGTAACGCATACTGGCACCCATTTCACCGTCCGGTCCGCCGTACTGGGAGATGATCGCCTGTGCCAGCATGGCGTTGGGATTCTTGATATTTACGGGAAATTCCAGCCTTTTTTCATACTTCCACATTAATGCGCATCCTCCTTCACAGGGCATGGGCGCTGCGCCCCATCTCCAGTCTTTGCCGCATTCCGTCATATCCAGGGTTAAAGGATAGTAGTTTGCGGAGAATTCTTTGGTCATCTGTCTCCGAATGTTATTGTAGTGGTTAAAGTATTCCATGGCGTTACGGTCCATAGGGTGGGTATCAAGGTAGAGGGTAAGCTCTGTCACCACGAAACTCACAATGCCAATGTCCTTTAAAAGCTGTTCTTTCCGTCCCATTATACGCATCTCCTTCCGGTGAAAGGCTTATCCAGATCGGGGAATATGGTCCCGGTACAGTATGCTTTTTCCAGGTCTTCAAACAATCTGCCGAATTTCTGCCAGGGGACATATGCCATGGCGATGGGAAATTCGTCGATATTGTTTTCACATTTATGATCCTGCATTTTGCATCCTTTCTGTTTCTTGTTGGTTAGTATTATCATATGTTTGCAGACGTAAAGTGTTCGACGGCTCTTTCCTAATATAAATGAACCTTTCAGAA
>CAZAMX010000102.1:0-7345 GCA_964486095.1 uncultured Acetatifactor sp.
GCAGTAACTGTGCGGGTTTCAGCGGTTGATGCTGTTGTACCGTGAATAATTCAGGGTTACTGTTAAACTGCTCCTTTATTGTGGGGATGTCCGCTAACGTTACGACGCCCCTGGCTTTCCGTTCTTCCTGCAGATATTCGTTCTGCAAATCTATTAATTCATCGGGAAGCTCTCCTGGCATACGGATATTCATAAGAGAGCGGATCGCATTTTTCTTTTCCTCCAGACTGTATCCCCTGGTTTCAAGGTCTTTGTATTCCGCCGAATCTGCCTTTAATTTTTCCAGAAAAATATCTGCTTTTTCTGCAGCGTTCATTACTGACACCAGCCTTTCCTCATATATTGTTTTGACTGCTCAGATCAGATATGACCTGTGCCATATCGCCGCCGATACCGACTGCCCTGTCTCCAAGGCTCTCCGGGACAACAGCTTCGTTCCTGTTCAACCGGACCAAGGACAAGTTTTTGTTTTCGCGGGCCATTTTTTCAAAGGGAAAGCGGATGATCGTCGGCGTGTTGAAGCCAACGCCAAGCTCCAGCAATACTCCTTTTTTCCGTTCCATTTTTTTTAAGAAATCCCGATAACGCTCTGCTGCTTCATGCCAGTTTTCATCTTCCACAAAATACCGGTCACAGCGAAGGTGCATTGTCATATTACCGCCGCAGACCGGACATTTGGGCACCATGCAGGAAGGCACCAGGCAGTCACGCCTTGCCTGATCCATCTGACGGAACATATCCTCTGCATCGTAAATCTTAGGATGGCACCCCTTTTCACACTGGATATTACCGTAATCTCCCTGTGTTGCGAAGATGCGTTCCGTCCGGAATCCGGCTTTCTGGAACTGGTGGTCAACATTTGTTGTCAAAACAAAATACTCTTTCCCCTTTACAATCTCATAAAGCTGTTTGTATAAAGGCATGGCAGGCGGCAGAAAACGGTTTATCATACTGTGTTTCGACCAGTAGCCCCATTTTGCCTCCTGTGAGGGAAATGGATAAAAACCCGCCGCATACATATCCGTCATGTACGCGGAGCCATATTTTTCTATGAACTCCTGGAAATTACCGGTAAACCGTTCCCCGCTGTAAGCAAGTCCGGCGGCTGTAGACGCCCCCGCACCCGCACCGATCAGTATCATGTCAGCCTCTTTGATCAGTGCCGATGCCTGTTCCATCTGTTCTTCATAAGGAGTATCCTGAAAAATGTAATCTCCGGCAGGAACACCGCTTAAAAACTGTGACCAGTCTATTTTTCTTTTCCGACTCTGCTTCATAATTCATCAACCTCTTTTCAAAATTGCATTCTATGCAGGCAATGCGCTTACATTCCGGAGCCGGTTAAAATTTCCCGTTTGTATTCTGCCAGCTTTCCTTGTCTGCAATGGTTTCCATTACATCCCAATGCTCGGCAATCTTACCGTTCTCCACTCTCCATAAGTCATAGTAGCCGGTAGGCGCCCCGCCAAAGGTTCCTTCACTGACGGCCAGCACATAATTGCCCTGTGCAAGCACCTGATGAACCGTTGTGTAGATCATCTGAATATTCTGTTCGGCCAAAGCGGCAAGGGCAGCTCCCAGACCGGACAAGCCGTCTGCAATTCCCGTATTGTGCTGAATATAGGTATCTCCGTCAAAATAATCCGGTGTCTTCTCGGAATGATTTCCCTGCATTACATCATACAGGAAATCCCTGACAAGCTGACGGTTTTCTTCCGTTTTCTCCATATCCTTAACCGGAGCTACATTATCAATCTGTGTGTGGCCGGAGGGATTCGGTTCTGCCTTGTCAGCAAGGTTATCCCAATGCTCGGCAATTTTGCCCTCTCTGTCAAAGCGGAAAATATCAAACGCTACCTGCTCGCCTGCCCCTGCAAAATTGTAAACCGTCTGTAAAAATACCTTATCGCCATCCTCATAAGCACGGATATTGTTTACGGTTGTCTTAACCGGCGCGGATGCAAGATAGTTTACACTTCCGACAAACGCCTCACGCCCTGTACCGTATGCAAGGTTATGCTGAATATATCCCTCTGCTAAAAGAGAAGCCGCTTTCTCAGCGTCACCGGTTGCGAATGTGCCTATCAGTTCCTTTGCCTTTTCAATCTGTGTCATGATAGTATTCTCCTTGTTTTCTACGTTTTTTGTTTGGTGTAACGTTCGTTGTTACATCTGATGAGCATACTATAACACCGATCTGTTGTAACGTCAATAGTTACAATTAAATTTTTTTCAAAAAATATTCAAGGCACTCGGATGATCCCTGCAATGCCTTGAATTTTCAATCATTTGCATAATTTTTTTACATATTTTCTTTTATATATTTTCTTTGCTCAGGTATTTTTCCGTGTCCCGCTTTACGTCTGCCAATGTAATTGCCGCAAGTTCTCTTTCCAACGCATTCTGTACCCGAAGAAGCTTGTCATCTAAAATATGATGAATATTTCTCCCTACAGGGCAGTTCGTGCTTGGATTTTCATGGAAATGAAATAATTCCCCGTTTTCAACACATTCCACTGCATTGTATATATCCAAAAAAGAGATTTCCTCTAATGGTTTTGCAACGGCAGTGCCGCCTGTTCCCCGTGCCACCTCGATCAGACCGGCTCCCTTTAGCTGCCCTAAAATTTTCCGTATGATGACAGGATTCACATTGGTACTTCCCGCGAGGAAATCACTGGTTACCTTATATTCACTTGCAAATGTGTCTATACAGGCAAAGATGTGGATTGCCAGCGTAAACCGACTTGAAATCTGCATAATTATCTACCGCCTTTCCATTTCAGTTTACTCCGCTCCTGTTGTAATGTCAACCATTACACCAAATTTCCTTATCTGCCTAAGGAATTGTCACAAAATAGTTTGTGCCAATTCCTGCAAATTGCTTCGCAATTAGCCGGAACAGGACAGTTCCTAAATATTCAGCAATAGTTTTCATTCTAACCATATGACTATTTCAGCACTCCATACTGCTCATCATCCACCGGTTCCAGCCATTCGTTGGAGCCGTTTTCTCCGGGAACCTCTACGGCCAGATGGGAAAACCAGCTGTCAGGTGCGGCGCCGTGCCAATGCTTCACACCTACAGGAATGTTGATGCAGTCGCCGCCCTTGTCGGCATGATGAACATGCCAGTTGTTCCGACAGCCCGGTTCAAAGGTCACATTAAAGATGCCAACCTGCTCCGTGGAAACCGGTGCAAGGAAGCTCTGTCCGATAAAATACTGAGCAAACCCGTCATTGGGCTTCCCAATAAGGAAGATCATGCTGTTTTCGTGAGCCGCTTTCGCTTTATCACAGCATCTGCCTTCAGACCACTCCTTTAGAAGGCTATTCCAAAACCGCATTCTCAATTCCATACTTTTCCGCCAGCGCGTTTATGCTTCCATCTTCATATACCGTCTGAATAAACGCATTTACCTCCTGTGTCAAATCAGAGCCCTTACGGAAACCCACGCCGATTTTTTCATCATTGAGGGAAACAACAATTCCAAGTTCATCATATTCCTGCCCTTCGCCGGTGTTATATGCCGCCATAATGATATCGATCACTGTGGCGTCCGCCTTCTTATCCAGAACGCTCTGCAATGCCGCCGTCTGTGTCGCACATGTCGTATAGCGATATTTTCTTTCCCTCAAAAGAACCTCCCCGGCAGAGCCTGCCTCCACGGCAAACAGGAGGTGCTGGCATTCCTCTATCGTCTGATATTGTTTCAGCGCCTCCTCATGTACCACGATTACCTGTGCGTTGGAAAGATATGGCTCAGAGCAGGAAATGGATTCCTCAAGCGCGGGTGTCATCGTCATGCCATTCCAAATGCAGTCAATCTCTCCGTTTTCCAATAGCCTGGTCTTGTCATCCCAGTCAATTTCCCTGAGAACCAATGTAACGCCTATCCTCTCTGCAAAAGCCTCTGGCTGCTCTATACCGACTGCCCTGAACTGGACAACCGCATCGGGTATCTGACCCTTCCCATGCTGGATTGGGACAGGATCGAAACCATCGTGCTTTCCCTCCCGCCGGACTATCAGGGAAAGACCCTGACGGTCGCGCAGGCCACCAGACTGGGGGAACGGCAGGAGCCGGAAGCAGACACGGTGGTCTGGCCCTGTTCGGTTCAGCTGTACTGCGGATATTCCTATGAGAGCGGGCTGATCTCCGAGAGCTTCCAGACTGCCATTCCTGCCACCCTCTGCTTTGGGGCGGGCGTCCTTCTGCTGTCCGCTTTCCTGTGGCAACTCTTTTCCGGCAAGCCGGATTGCGGCCTGCCATTCCTTGCTTTGACCACTTTTTTATGGAGCGCCAGACAGATTGCCATGTCCGGGTTTACCTATCACTATTTTGGCAATCTGCCGGTGGATGTGGCCGATCTGTTACGTTTATGCTCCCTTATGGTGCTGCTGCTGTTTTTAACCAGCCGCCTGACCGGAAAGCGTAGGATTTTCTTTGCTGCTCTGACCGTCCTGCAGGGGATTCTCACATTGCCTGCCGCTGTGCCGGACATCAACAGCCGCGTTGGTTTTATATGGCAGAGTATCCCGGAACAAATCGGGTTCTACGCCCTGACTGGCGTTTTGGTCTGTATAGGGTGGGAATGGAAACGGAAGCATTTGTTTTCCCGCTTTTTCTGTCCGGCTTTGCTGGCAGGACTGGCCGTTTCCACGGCTTGCATACTGGCAGTCCCGACCCTGCGGCGGGAAGCGGGACAACAGCTTGTTTTAGGCGCGTACGGTTACTTTCTTTGGAAACTAATGGCACTAACGATGGCAGCGGCAATCTTTGCCGCACTGATGGAATGGATCATGAAAGAAATTACCCGCAGGGCGGAAACAACGCTGCTGGCACAACAGTATGAAATCGCCCAGTCCGGTTTTGAAAACCTGCGCCGCCACCAGGAGGAAGTGATGATGTTACGGCACGATATGAAAAAGCATCTGACCTTCCTGCGGCAGAGCGTTTCGGACAAAGGGGCCGCAGAGTACCTGGACAACCTGATCGGGCAGCAGCAGGCCCTCTCCCCGGTGGTGCAGAGCCGGAACCAGGCGCTGGACATTATCCTTAATGCAAAACTTGGGGAAGCTGCCGGGAAGGGGATCGCGGTGGAAGTGGTTCAGGCCGACGCCCCCAAATCCCTGCCGCTGTCAGACGCGGAGCTGTGCGCCCTGATGATGAATCTTTTGGACAATGCCATCCATGCGGCAGGCAAAACAGAAAAACCCTTCCTCCGGCTGGATATGCACCAAAAGGACGGTTTCTTTGTGTTCGTCTGTGAAAATTCGACTATGCCTGAACCGCCGGAAAAAAGCGCAGAAAAAAAGGCCGCGTCACAACACGGCCTGGGGATGAAGATTATAGAACAGATTATTACCCGCCACGGAAATTTGATGGAAGTAGTGCGGCTGTCCGGCTCCTATCGTGTCACGGTTGCGCTCCCCCTTGTCACTCCCTCAAGTAACGCATAAAGCTTTCCTTGATCTGTGCCTGACGGTATTTGCTTATCGGAAGTACCTGCCCGCTTTTCAGGGTCAGTTCGCAGTACCGGATCGTCTGGATAAACGCGAGATTGACAAGCAGCGTCCGGTGGCAGAACGCAAACCGTTCTTTGGGGAGCAGCCGTTCCAGTTCGGATATTTTTGAACCGGTCTTGCACTCACCGCCCACCAGAACCAGCCGGGTTCCCCGGTCCCACGGCTCTATGTATATGACTTCTGATACCAGAATCCTGCGCTGACCCTCTGCGGTGGGCAGCAGAATTTCTTTCTGCATCAGATATGTCCGACAGCAATACAGCAGGGCCTCCCGCAGCTTCTCCCGCTGAACGGGCTTTGCCAGATACCGCACCGCCGATACCTCATACCCCAAAAGCGCCATCTCCCGGTTGATTGAGATAAAGACAATCGCAGTGTCGTTCCCCTGCTTTCGCAGGGCGGCGGCCAGTTCTATCCCGTTTAGGTTTTCCATCATCACATCAAGAAGCAGAATATCAAAGGTTTTCCCGCCCTGGGCAGCGGACAACAGGGAACCGGCGTCCTCAAACCTGGAAATGCTGCAGGAAATCCCCTCTGCTTCCAACAGTTCGCTTGTCATCGTTTCCATCTCATCTAAATCGTTTGCCTGATCGTCACAGACGGCAATAGAAACGGATGGTTTAGAAAATGCGGGCATTGTTCACTCTCCTGAGAAAATATTTAAGAGTTATTCTACCACAAAACAGGGCATTTGACCAGTGGGCCGAATTTCGAAATGTGCTTCGAAAATGCAATCAATATTTTTTTATGTACCGCCAATTGACCAATAAACCATTTCATGATAATATTGGATTTATTTTGTTATCGGAAATAAAAGCATGGTTAAAACAGCTCAAATGAATGTAGAAAAGTGATGAAAATATTGTATTTTGATATAGCTGCGATAATGATAGTGTCAATTCTTTTAATGTCCCTATATTTTCGCAAAATGCTGAACGGAAGGGTGAATAAGATCCTTGCATAGCTTTTAGTAGTTACTTTAATTACGACGATATTGGATTTATGGGAAGAATCATATACCATATGGCTATTGCCAAAAAATCCAATACATTGTTCCGTTATGTGTTGTTTTATCTGTATTTTTTATTCCGCAATCTGACTACGCCGCTTTATCAGCTGTTTATTTGTGCAATTACAGATACATGGCATATTCTTGTGAAAAATAAGCGGATGAAAGGAATACTCATTATTCCGTATTTGCTTGATTGTGTTGTATTACTGAGTAATCCGTTCCATCACAAAGTATTTTATTTTGATCAAAATCTTGTGTATGCAAGAGGACCATTGATTTATGTGTTATATCTAATTTCCTTTTTTTATCTTGTGTACGGAACTGCATATTTATTCAAATCTAAGAAGTCGCTGACTACGGATAAGTTTGTTGCTTTGATACTGATGTATCCGCTGAATGTTCTTGCAATCCTTATTCAGCTGTTTTGGGCTGGCTGTCTGATCGAAATGTTTATGACGACAGTGTCGATGCTTTTGATTACGACAGTAGTGCAGAAACCTGAGGAAACAATCAATCCGATGTTTGGTGTCCGTAGTTCTTTTGCATACACGACAGATATGAAAAAAGCATTTTATGTTCATAAGCCGATGAAAATTATTATGGTGAAGATCGTTAACTATACCGCACTACTGGGGATTCTGGGTAATGATTCCTGCAATCTGTTAATAAAAAAGATTTTGACAGACTTGTCCCAGCTCTGATGAATATTTGCAGATGTATTATCAGCCGATTTATTCCATCGAAAAGCTGAAATTTTTATCTGCAGAAGCTTTAATTCGTTTATATGATGATACATATGGATTT
>CAZAMX010000103.1:0-7317 GCA_964486095.1 uncultured Acetatifactor sp.
AGGATCACGATCCCCTCATACTCTTCGATCCGTTGAAGCAGGTAGGCCGTGGACACATTTGCATACCTGTCATGAGCGTCCTGGATACCGGTGCGCTTTCCGAACAGCGCATCCGCCTCATCGAAAAACAGCAGGCACCTGCCCCGTCCTGCCACCTGAAATATTTCGTCCAGGTGCTTTTCCGTCTCTCCGATATACTTGTCAAACACCTGGGACAGATCCACCTTAAAAACAGGAAGCCCCAGCTCACCCGCCAGAGCAGAAGCCGCCATGGTCTTCCCTGTCCCGGAACTGCCGTGAAAAAGCAGATTTAATCCCTGCTCCCCGCTCCATCTTTTTGCCAGTCTCATTACTGTCTCCAGCTGCTCCCTGCACTCCTTAGGCAGCACGATCTCTCTAAGAGTATATCTGCTCTTCAGTATCCTTCCCATTCCGGAGTTCACGCTGTGTTCCTTCAACCCCGCCTCCCAGGGAGCCCGCTCCCCTAAACTTAAACCCGCTTCCCCTGCCAAAAGCCTGACTGCCCTCTGCCTTCTCTCCAGTTCCCCTATGGTAAATCGATAACGCCCCAAGAGCTCATCCTGCCAGCTTCTGCGCTCCCCTGCCGCAATCCGGCTGTCCAGCGCAAGCCTGACCTCTTCCTCTGACAGGGCCTGCCGCAAATCCATCCGTACATCACAAAGATCCCCTGCTGCCTCCGCCTCTGCCCTGCCTGCGGTTAAAAAGACTGTTCTGCATTGCGGAAAATCCCCGCCGGAAAACAATTCTGCCGCCGAATCGACTTCCGCCGCCTCCTTAAACTCCAAAACCAGCAGCGGCCAAAACAGCCTGCAGATCAGGCGGAGTGTCCGCATCAGCCTCCGCCTTTCCGCGGCCTCTTCCTTTAAGAACTTTCCGGTCTTTACAAAAACAGCGCTGCTCCCTGTTTCCCTGCAGACCCGCTTTAAAAGCGTATGCTTTCCTGACCCCTGTACCCCGTGCAGCAGGATCCTGACCGGCTCATTCAGGGAAAGGCAGCTGCACAGTCTGTCATATTCCCCTTCATGAAGAGCCAGCACCCCCTGTCCTTCGGGCAGCACCGCCTCATCAGGCAAAAAGCTGCAAAGTACCTCGCTGTCCGGAATTCCCCCGTCCAGCAGGAAACGGAAAGCCCCGGCTTCCAAGGTCAGCGGCTCGGAAAGCAGCCCCGACTGCTCCGAGCCCGGAAGCCGCAGTATCTCTCCCAGCACGCTTTTTCTTCCGCAAAGCTCTCCGATCAGTTCAAAGTCCACCGACAGCACAGAAGAGAGTAAATGAAGACCGTACTGCAAATTCGGCTGTCTTCCTTGACTTTTCTCACCGAAATCCAGGCACAGCCCTCCCTCCACCTCAAGGCAGAAGGCCAGCATCACCAGCCAGTATTCCGTCTCCGTCAAAGCGTACCGGTCACGCAGGCAGACCGCCGGAAGAAAAATGCGCGTCGCAGCCTCACGCTTCATAATACGCTTCTTCTCCCCGGAAAAAAGTGCTTTCTTTTTCTCTTCCTCCGCCTGCTGCAGGGCCAGAAACAGACGGATATAATCCTGGACCTGTTCCTCAATGGAGCCATAACCCTTCTGCAGGGACTCTCTTCCTGTAAAGCCTTCACCTTCCGGGCAATAGCCTTCCGCCATATGCCTCCCCCTTTCAAAGCAATACCAATCCGTCGATATTCACTCCCCCCGGCACCAGCTCCGATTCATATATTGACAAGGCGGCGTTCACGTCCAAAAAGAAAAGCCCGTCCAGCCTGTCCGTCCTGCCTAGAACCACAAAT
The DNA here is from genome assembly GCA_964486095.1 of uncultured Acetatifactor sp. Lineage (GTDB taxonomy): Bacteria > Bacillota > Clostridia > Lachnospirales > Lachnospiraceae > Acetatifactor. Next base: position 1,796 of record CAZAMX010000103.1, read on the forward strand.
CTGACGTCCATGCCGAGGGGAACATTCCTGCGCATCCAGTCCAGACGCTTTTCCTTTCCGTTTCCCGGATTTTCGCTCACCAGTATCGTAGCTCTGCAGTTTTCCGTCTCTTCCACGCAAAAGGCTCTCTCCCCGGTCAGAATCTCCGTAAGACGGGTGTAATAGGCGCAGGTCCCTTTTCTGCTGATCAGGGAAAGTCCCGTCCCCAAAAGCTGTCTCAAGGTTTCCTCATCCAGCAGAGGTACAAGCTCTCCCCAGCCCATCCACCCTGCCAGCATTTCCGCCTGCTTTTTATTGCAGTTTACGGGGTCCAGCTTTTCCCCCAAAGTGTCGATTTCCTTTTCCAGCTCCAGATAAATACTCTGCTGTACCGCCAGAAAGCGCTCAAGATCCCTGTTCTCCCGATAAATTTCCGGCAGATACCTGGTAAAGCTTTCCTTGGGAAAGGACAAAGAATATCCTCTGAATATCCTGTTCCCGCTCCATCCCCCCGGATAAATCCCCAGAGCCAGCCTTGCATACCGGCCGCGGCCCTTTTCCTTTCCGTACAACAGCATTTCACGGTAATTTGAACGATACTGCGCACGGAAGCTTATCATTTCATACCGCTCCTTCACCGTGCCTTTCCTGTCAAGCTGCTCCCCTTCCTCTCTTTCGTCAAATAACCAGACAAAGGACTCTATGGCCGTATTTTTATCAATATCCAGCACAAGGCGGTCCCACTGTGTTCCCCTTTCCCCGCTGTCATAAATGCGGCTGACAAAGTACCCCTGCCCTTCCCGGCCCTTCAGGTACAGCTCCCCGTCCCTTCCGCACAGCAATCCCTCATATGCACCGCACCGGTGCAGATACTTTCCGGAAAGACATTGACTCCCCATAGCAACCTCCATATATCATTCTTCCCGCAGTTCTGTCTTAAGCCCCATTCCCGCAGGGCGGTACTGCTCCAGGTACCTTTCGGCCATGTGTTTGTACCGCTGCCTGCAATACCCGCTTTCCAAGGTGACCTTTGGCTCTATTGTCACCACCAGCATTCCCCCCTGCCATCTTGCCTTTGTACTCTTTACCAAAAGCCCGGGGACTTCTCCCGCCAGCCTTTCCGCATCATCGCATGTAACGATCCGGTTTGGCTTTTTCAGCTCATCTGCCGCCTCTGCAAACTGTGCCGAAGGCTGCAGACGTCCTCTGCCGCCCTTTCCTGCCAGAGGATTGCTGCAGGTGATTTGGTGAAACAGCTCCGGCCTTTCCAGACATCTGATTCTGCCGATGGATACGTTACCCTTCTCCCCCTGGAAAAGAGCAAGGCTCGTCAGCAAAAGACCTTTCCTTGAGGCAGGCGGAATATCCCCGTGCCTGCCGTCCCCCAGCACAATGCTGCCCTCTCCGTCCTGCCAGTGCCAGGCGTTTTCCAGGCGTACTTCCTCCGGATCCGCACATTTGTACTCCCGATACACCCCCTCTTCTTCCATGGGTCCACCCATTGGCAGCATCAGCTCCACCGAATCCCGCAAAATATTGTCCCAGGGAAGCGGAATCCGCTGACCGGTAACGCCGGTAACCGGACAGGGGCCGTATTCTTCTTCAAAACCTTCCCGGGAGCATACAAACTTTACCTCGGCCTCACCCTTAAAATACACATACCTTTTCTGCCGCCCCGGGCCGATAGGCGGTCCGATTCCGCAGTCCCCTGTGATCTCCCGCCAAAGCTCTTTTCCCTGCCTGGCAAATACCCGGATCAGACCGGTCTTCCCCAGATAACTTTTAAGCTCCACCCTTGAGCAGGACCGGGAAAACACTCCGTATTCCTGGCAGCAGCAGGTATCCCTCTGCATCACCCGGGCCGCATTCAGGCTGATTTTATAAAGTACAGGCATTTCGTCATACTCACCCTCAAGGATTCGGCACCGTATCTCATAGCCCCGGCCCTCCCGGGCTCTCATGGGCGTATCTGTCAACAGGCACACGCAGCCGCTGTAAAACAGGCCCAGCGTCTCATCCCGCAGGACCTTTGCTGCCCGCCAGCCTTCCTCCGTCCAGTACTCCCAGCCAAGGCGCACCAGCGGGGAAAAACCCTGCCCCGGCGGGTTGCGCCGCCCGGTCTCATCCAAAAGCACAAACAGCGAAAGCTTATGCCCTGCCCCCAGAGGTCTCTTCAACAGAAAGGAAAAAAGCATCTCCGCCTTTTTCAACTCCAGCCGGCTCTTGCGGGGAAGAAGCATGTCCGCTGCCCGGCCGCCGTCTCCCCGAAAAAATCCGCAAATACGGTTGGCCGTCAGTTCAACCTCTTCCGTGGTTTCAAACACCGTGGTATCTGCCAGCATTCTGACGCCGGCCGGAAGTATGCAGTCCTGTCTCACATTTTGAAACTGGATCCACACCTCGGCGCAGCTGCCGTTGTCCGGCCGAATCCCCAGCAGCTTCAAAAAGCCCCTGTAATGGCTCTCCTGTATCTGATCCAAATAAAAGCTCTGCATATCGCAAAGGACTGCCCACATTTCCATCAAGGTAATGCCCGGATCGGAGATCTCCCTGTGGCTCCACCAGTCCCCCCTGCCCTTCAGCCTTGTAAGAGCCCTTTCCCAAATTGCGTCATAGCTGCTGTCATCCAGCTTTATCGGTTCCCTGTCTCCCATTATCAGCCTCTCATTCCGCCAAAGTACACCTGACACCGGCCTCCGTAAGCCAAATCGGCCCCATCTGCCTAAGCAGGCCTTTCAGCCAGCTGCCAATCTCCGGCAGTCTGTCTTCCTCTGCTTCTTCACCGGCCGCCCCTGCCTTCCGGGAAGATCTTGCCAGCTTTACCCAAAGCTCTCCCTTCGTCGAATCAAAAGTACAATCCGCCACCTTATAAAGGGGGTATCGCTCCTGGATCAGAAGCTCCATGTCTGCCCTAGTCAGCATCCTGCCAAAATGGAAAAGAAAATTCTCATCCGCTGCCCATTTGTCCCGAATGGGCGCTCCCGCCTTGTCATACCGGGCGCCCGTCACGGATATTCCCCCAAGCACTCCGATCTTTTCCGTCTCCAGATAAAGACAAGTCTTCGCCGGAATCTGCCGGGGATCAGCCTCGTCCTGTTCCCCCGGCTCCTGCCTTAATTCCACATAATTGGGCAGAAATGCCTCCAATTCCCCGTCCGTGGGCGCAAGCTCCACCCAGCAGGCTTCCTTGCCGTAACGCTCTCCCCGCCCTATGATCTGCTCCGGCGCAAATTTCCTGCTGCTCCCGCCGGTATACCAGCAATTATCCGGGCTCACCTCCCGGTCAAAGCCAAGATACAGCTTTTCCGTCTCCGCCTCTTGAACCTCCGGCATATCCGGCCCCGCCCCCGTATGCTTACGTTCTCCCGTCTGCAGGCAGATTCCTTCCAGCACCGGAATCCGCTTACGATAATAAGGAACGTATGCGCCTTGGGCTGTGCTTACCCGCAGCCTGAGATAAATATGTTCCTCCCCCTCCACAAAGCAGGGCGCTATATCCCCGGGAACAGAAAAGCAATACCGCTTTTCCCCCGGCTCTGCCGGCCTGCATCCTGTTTCCCAGGTTTCACTGTCTGGCAGGAGATGCCAGGTCTTTCCGTTAAAATACTCCCACCTGGTTTCCGTGGGCTGCCATTCCTGCACCTGCTCCGTTCTTTTCAGCCAGGGATATTTTTTGTACAGCTTCCTGTACTCCTTTGTTTCCGGCTCCGGAAGCTTTTCCTCTGTCTCGTACCTTTCCGTAAACTGTAGTATAAGCTCCCCGGCTCCGCCCCCTGCCGCTCTGTCACAGGCCAGATAAAAACAGGCGCCTTCCTCCGGGGCTCTTCCGAAAGGCAGGATACTGCCGCTGCCGCAGACACCGTCATCCGTCAGACAAAGCTCCGGCTCCGCGCCCGCCGCCGTCTCCTTTAAGACAAGACCTCCCGTCAACGCCTTCAGCCACTCCTTTGGCAGTTCCTCCCCAAAAGACAATTCCAGCTTAAGCTCATAGATGCTTCCTGCCAGATTCCCCGCAAATTCCGGGCATTCGCCGCTCAAACGAAACTCCCGGGCCGCCTGCTGCCATACTGCCGGATAAACATGCCGGCCGTCGCTGACCGTCCAGCTGCCCGGCAGAGCTGCGCTTAATTCTGGCTCCTGAAACTCAGCGGCAAAAGAAAAGCTGCGGTGGCCGTCCCATGCCCCGGAAAAATGCCAGCGGAAAACCGGGTGTGCCAGCAGCCTGTCCGGCGAAGCCAAAAAGCTGATGGGGAAAGAGTCCTCCCCGCCGTAACACAGCCAGGCCCAAAGCCCGCTGCGGCGAATAACAAAATTAAGCCTGGCCGCCGTAAGCTTAAGGGGTGATACCGTGCGGAAATAAAGCAGGTCCCCCTGTTCCGTCACTGCATAAGCCCGGGTACCGGCAGCAAGCCACTGCCCGTCGCCGTTCTCTGACGCCCTTAACACCAAAGCCGTTTCCAGCCTTCTTGATTCCTCTTCTCTCTCCGGCACTATCTTCAAAAATGCCTGCTCCTGCTTTTCCCAGATCCGTCCCAGCCGCCTTTTGTTTTCCAGCTCCATTTCCAGAAAAATGTCCGTGAGAATGCTTCCCGCCTCTTCGCTCTCGGGCAGATACTCCCAGCCTGTACCGTAGGAGAGCGCCAGCTTTTTTACTTTTGTCTGCCAGATCTTTTGCTGCTCCGCCTTCATTTCCCCTCCACCCTTCCCGCCATGCTGCCGGCTTTTCCCTTTTCGTTTGGGGCTTCACCTGTTTCTTTACGGGACCAGCGTCATTTCCACCCGGTCTCTTTCCTCCGATCCCTTAATACGGTATTTTACACTTACCCGCAGCTCTCCCTGGGTGGTCTTCCCCATATCGGTATCCACCTCTATGTCCTGTATCCGCTTTTCCCACATATACAGGGAATGCCGCACCTCCCGGCGGATCATCTCTTCCGTTTGGCTGTCCATGGCTTCAAAAAGAAATTGATGCAGCTTTGTGCCAAAGGCAGGATGCAGCAGCCGCTCCCCCGGCTCCGTCCGCAGTATGATCTCCACGGACTGCCTGATATTTTCCTTCATTCCGCTGATTTCCACCCTTCCGTGGCTTTGTGAAATAGAAAACGGAAATCCCCAGCCTGTCTCCATATGCGCTGCCTCCGATTTTGATTTCTTTTGCCGGCTCTTCCCGAACCGGACTGCGGCTTAATTGAGATGGATCATTGTTCCCGACAGCTTCAGCGGCCCCTTACTCTCAATCTTTACCGGACCCTTACCGGAGAGGGTTACGCTGCCTGATCCTGTCAGCCCAAGCTCCTGTCCCTTGATTTGGACCGTTGATTTTCCCTTTATCTCTGCCTTTGTGGCTTCCAGGGTAAGCTGCGTACACTGCAGCGTCACCGTACCGTCCTGCTTCAGCTCCAGACTGCTTTTTCCGCATTCCAGGCGGATCACCTGCTCCGATGTGATCAAAACCTTTCCCGCGTCGCCGTCCAAAAGCACCCGGTTCTTTTTTGCCTTATCTCCAAAGACGATCTGCTGATTTTCCTCATCCAGTGTCCACT